>NZ_JBFVFE010000013.1:0-86079 GCF_052728615.1 Mariniflexile sp.
TTCCGAACAGAGAAGTTAAGCCCGTTAGCGCCGATGGTACTGCATTGTGGGAGAGTAGGTCGTTGCCTTTTTTGGAAACCCTTCATAGAAATATGAAGGGTTTTTTGTGTTTATAAGGTTTTAGTTTTTAATAAACTTTAATACAACAAATTGTTCATTTACTTTAATTTGTACTAAATACATACCTTGCTTTAAAGTTTCTATATTTATTTGATTTAAAGAAACCTCTTGTTTTATAACTGTTTTACCTGTCATATCCAAGACGGTAATACAGTTAATAGTTTGATTGGATAGATTCTTTATCGTTAATATGTCTTTTGCTGGATTTGGGTAAATTCTAAAGCCACTTTCAGTGAAACTATTTTCTTCAACCGACAAAGCAACTGTTGATAAAGCCCATAACTCCCTTCCATTGGCACCACCATTATCGGCCGAGAAAAATAAATTATTGTTTACAACGGTTAAATTTGCTGGAGCAGAACTTTCTGTAAGGTAGCGAATATTGTAACCAACCGTTCCTTCTGCTGTTCCGTCGGTACGAAATAATTCTTGACCAATAGTGTTACCAGTTGCAACAAAATATACATAGCCATTTAGAGATGTAAACTCTACCGGTTCAGAATAAAAGTTGCCTGAAGCTGGATTTTTTAATAATACTGTTCCAGTTTCAGTGCCATCACTTTTCCAAACATCTAAATAGCCATTAGAATCGAATGCTTGAAAATAAAGCGTACCATTACAGTTACTCAAAGCAGTTAGTTGTGAAGAAATAATTCCCGGTATAATATCCTTTACTAATACTGTTCCTAATTCTGTCCCATTACTTTTCCATAATTCTGGCC
Source organism: Mariniflexile sp. (assembly GCF_052728615.1). Taxonomy (NCBI): domain Bacteria; kingdom Pseudomonadati; phylum Bacteroidota; class Flavobacteriia; order Flavobacteriales; family Flavobacteriaceae; genus Mariniflexile; species Mariniflexile sp. Next base: position 843 of record NZ_JBFVFE010000013.1, read on the forward strand.
CATGGACACCATCATTTGCTCCAAAAAACAAGAGACCATTAACATTGGTTAATTGATAAGGGTTAGAAGCATTACTTGCAAACCCATTATCTCCTGGAAATATATCTTTAACCATAACTGTACCAGACTCTGTGCCATCGCTTTTCCATAATTCGCGATTTCCATAACCGTTGTTTCCAACAAAAAATAAAGTGCCATTAACATTGGCCATTGGCATATTTGAACTAAAACCGCCTTGACTTCCAGGTAGAATGTCTTTTACCATCACAGTTCCAGGCTCTGTACCATCACTTTTCCATAATTCATAGCCATTAACACCATCTGAAGCCCCAAAAAATAACGTGCCGTTAATATTTATTAACCTACCAAGAGAGGTAGGTTGAGTTGTTGGATTAATATCTTTGACCATTACCGTTCCTGCTTCTGTACCATCACTTTTCCATAAGGCATAATCGTTTACACCATCGTTGGCCGCAAAAAAGAGTAGGTTTCCAACACTCGTAAGCTCTTCTATGTGTGCATAGCCGTCATCTATAGTGCTAGGTCTAATGTTTTTTACCATCATTGTACCAGACTCGGTGCCATCACTTTTCCAAAGTTCTATACCATTGATGCCATCATTTGCCTTAAAAAATAAGGTACCATTTACAATAGTGAAATGAGATGGATTTGAATTTTCTGTTCCTGCGTTAATATCTTTTACCATAACAGTTCCTGCGGAAGTACCATCACTTTTCCATAGCTCCAAACCATTGGTTGGATTGTAAGCTTTAAAAAATAAAGTGTTATCGACTCGTATTAATTCAGAGAAAATAGAGTAGAGAATAGACGATGGCGTTCCTGGATTAATATCTTTTACCATATAAGGGGTTTGTGAGTATGTGTGCCAATTTACAATAAGGATGATTGGTATCAGTAATGTAATTTTTGTTTTCATGATTTTCTAGGTTTAGGTTAATAGTGATGTGAAATTATGCGATAAAATGATATGTGTCAATCAACCTTTTGTATCATTTTTTATAATAGTTCACTCATTTTGAAAGTAATAGGTGCTTATGTTGGCATAGTTGTGTTTTTTGGATTTCGTTATTCTACCAGTATAGAATGAATTATTGAGAAGCTCTTTGTTTAAAATTGATTCTGATTTATGGTAACCTGAATTATACGCTGTGGCATAGAATTTAATCTTGTCGGTTTCAGTTTTTGAATTTTATTTTGTAAATCCTGTAAAAATGCCAGAACCGGAATGTTGTGCATCATTCATCCATAACACCCTTTTTCCTTTTAAGACAGTAAAGTAAACATCAAATATCTTTGGTTTACCCTCCATTTCTGAAAAGTATAGTTGCCAGTTATTTACAGATTTGAAGGTTCCGGCGCCTTTTGCCTGTGCCATACCCATGCTGCCACCGTAAGAGTTGGCAGCCGTCAATTGCCATGTGTAGCTTTGCCCACTCCCAAATTCAAAAGATTCAGAAGATGAATACGTACTCATACCAGCACTGTTGCCGGTATATATGTTGGTATAATAAGTATTGCTGGAAAAACGGGTGCTCCATTTGCCTGTGCCATTAAGATCAGAAACCGCTACGGCAAATTTGTTTCTTCCAACCATAGTATCCAATGTTTTCAATATATCAGAATCACTATCCCATTGGATTGTTTCTGGATCAAAATTAAAGTGTTGCACAAATGAATTTTTATCCGGCGAAACAACTTCTATCCATCCAGAGCTTTGCTTGAATAAGACGACATAGACAGCTTCTTGAGTCTTGTTTTCTATAACACTCCCCATGCCAATGTAGGGGCGATTATAGGTGCTAATGTATGTGGTTTTGAAGTTTTGCAAATTACTGTAACGCGGTGCAACCAAAATATCCCATGCGGCACGGATTTGCGGATCTGGATCTGCCGGGATAATCGTTCCTTCTTTCGGATAGTGCAGTGATACTTTTATATTTCCTTTTGTCACTTCCACCCAGTCGGCCTGTTCGGTTGCAACCCAGCCATCATCAAAATTGGTTGTTGTAAATGCAAAGCCCTTTCCAGCAGTTGCGGGGTTATTATTAATTACTTCTGTTACTGAATTTTGCTCTTTTAATTCGGGCTTTTTCAATTCAAGAGAACCAATAAGGTTTTCAATATCTTTTATATATCGCTGGTTTGGTGTGGTGGCTACAATACTCATGCAAACACCATACCCTGAAAAAGTAGTTAGCAGTACCATTGTTTCTTTTGCATTAAAAATAAATTTACCAGCACCTGATTTTATTTCCATCCTTCGGCTTCACTAGTATCAGTACCCAATGGTGGTTCAGTTGTATGGTATTGTTTTGCTACCAATGTTTGCCATTCACTGTCAAAATCAGCATCAATACTTCCTTTGCTTACTGTACTTTTATAAATACCTGTCTGGCACCAGCTTTTATCTTTCTTATCTATGAAAGTATAGCTGATAACTCCTTCATTGGTCACATTCGTTAGTTGAAACTATGCACTTTCAGTGCAAGACTTTCAGTTTCTACAAATTTTCTATAACAGTTTTCGTTTACCATAATTTTTTGATTTTTTCGTGATGTATTCAAAAAGCAATTTCATTGCTCAAAGAAACCTATGGACTTGCAGTCCATAGTGGTTTAGTTATTTCTTTTGTCCAACTTTTAGGTGGGGTATAGGTGAACAGGTCAAAAGTTTGTTTTTGAGAGATTGCATTAAGGGTGAATGTAAAACCCAACATTATCAATATCAATTTTTTCATCACAGTTATTTTGAAGATAAAACTAATAGGAATTGGCATTGAAAACTATCCTTTAAAACAGGGGTTTTTTAAAATTATTTTCTACTTGAATATTTTTGGAGCTGTTAAGTCATAGTCAGAAAAACGCCTGCTATAGTACCACCCGTTGGGGTAGGGTTGGATCCCGGAAAATTTTCCATCCCGTAATGTTTCGTTATTGGTCTGTAATATCAGGTCCCAATCTTTCATTGAATCATCATATCTGATAACAAATTGGTATGTCATTGTTTCCAATGGCCGTTCGTTGGTGGCTATCAGTTTTACTAAGGTATCACCATTATGTTCCCAGCTTTCAACTACAGATCTTTCCGGTGTAAGCGTAACCTGGTTGTTATTCATTTTTAAAAGACCTGTTTCTTTTACAACGTAAATATATTTAGCAGTCATTCCCCAGGTCCGTTGGGTAAATGTATAGCTGTTATCACTTTTGAAGTTGTAAATGCTTTTTGTATAGCCGCTATTCATACCGCCTGCATTATAGGATAGAGAAATACTGCGGGCCCACTTACCAGAAAACTGGATGGTGCTGTTATTGTTTTCAACAATAACAGGAGCGGTAGTTCCATTTTCTTTATAACTAACACTGGATAAAAAATTTGCTATAGTGGAATCGTAATCAGGATTGTTATAAATGATCTGTAAGCTGGTAGTTTTTTTAAATCCGGTACTGGTACTGAGAATAATAATATTATTATCATTATTATTAAACGTAAAGGTGCTTATCCCTGTTTTCGTATCCCAGTTCCCATATTTTTGTATTCCAGATGTCTTTACAGAATCAGAAATCTTGTAACTTTTTGCTGCAAGTTCTTCCCACTCATTTTCAAAATCTTCATTGATGCCACCCTTACTGGCAATACTTTTGAACACCGTTATCCTGCAGTAACTATCTTTTTGTTTGTTACTGCTTATATAACTTATAAATGATCCTTCTTTTACGTTTTTATCCCAGTTTTTTGGTGGGATAAAATTTGTAATGTCAAAAGATTCTTTTTGTGCGAACATTTGGCATAGGGATAAGCTAAAAATACAAACAAGGGATATATTTTTCATTATTTATTACCGTATTAATAAACCGGCACATTCGAAAACGTGCATTTCATTTCACCAGAAAACCCATCTGTAAATGTTTGTTGTTCTGCATCTCCTTTGGTAACCGGTTTTAGACCTTCAATCATTATGCCCGTTGTAAAATAGCCGCTTGCTTTTCCATTCTCAACTTTTTCTATTACAAATATGCAATTTGGGGAAGGAGCTGGTAAATGCCTTGCCAATGAATTATCTACATAAGAAGCCATTGTTCCATTTGCCACTATAGGTGAAAATCGATAGATATAAGGTTTTTGTGTAGCGCCATACAATAACACAGCCTCATTATCTGTGATTTCTGCATACTGTTTACTTCCATATAAGGGAAGTTTTTGGGCTATTTCTGTAAAATTATAAGTTTCTGGTTTTAGTGAATTGTTAACAGACTTTAGTTGTATTTTGAAATAATTTTCCTTGTTGTTGCCTTCTTCTTTACTGGCCGTAAAAGTGAAGCTATTGTCACCAGTTTTCATGATTTGTGCAAAGGGAAGATTGACGTTTAAGATTTTACTTTGCAGTTTTACAATTGCCTCACCAGAAACAGCAGATATATCTGTATTTTTGGTTGAAGGGTTTTTTACATTGTTTCCCAATTTTGAGTCCGAAGTAGGTAATACCCCCGAAGGAGCAATATAGTTATCAGCCTCTGATTTAAATATAAATTCAACTCTTCTATTCTGTGCTTTACCTTCGGCACTTTTATTATCTGCAATTGGTTGGTTTTCACCACGTCCCTCGGTTTCTAATTTACTTTCATTAATATTAAACTGATTTACCAAAATACTTTTAACCGTTTCGGCTCTTTGCTCTGAAAGTTTTAAATTTGAAGCATCATCTCCATCTGCATCTGTATGGCCAACAATTTTTACAGTACTTGTAACATCTTTTAAAACCTTACTTACATCGAGCAATGCTCCCATGCTTTCAGGCTTTAGTTTAGAAGTACCTGCAAAGAATAATAGATTACTGACTATTTTACCTTCTTCAAATTTTGCTCGGGTATCAGGAATATCTTTTGCGATTCGAATATTACTTATGTAAGCATCAAACCCACCAGTGCTATAGAATGAAAAGCCTAATTGGTTTGGAAGGTATTCTTCACTTATCGCTTGGAGGTCATATAATTTTCGATCATTCCACCACATTCGGAAACGCTTTCCTTGCACACACATACTAACATGTACCGGCATGGTATTGCTGTAGGGAAGGCTTTCTGTCATCGCGTCTGACAATTTTTTATCACCGGCATAGAGACTGGCTCTGCTCATATTATCACCGCTTAAAATTGCTGAAAAGTTTAGGGCAGGTTTTTTGCTACTTGACAAAATTGATTCATCGGTGACTAAATTGCCTCCTGTATTAATTAAATTGATATCAATTCGGGGATCATAAGAATTTTTGATAAGTAATAAATCAAATTCAATGGTAAAATTATTTCCCCAGCTTTGCTTTTTACTGCGAATAAAATGATTGGCACTAGTGGAAGCCATTTTTACCCAGTTTCCTTCAAGTCCTTCAATAGTAACTACTTCAGCAGAGGCTGATGTAATCCATCCAAGTGGTGTTTCCCCAATATTATCCTTTTCAAAATTGTCAAAATATAAAATGCTTGAGCCAGGAACAAAATCAAATTTGCTGTATACTTTTAGATTAGATGAAGACGAAGCTCCTGCCTTTGTTCCTGTCGTAGCTTCATTTTCGTCACTTGAATCATCTTTTGACTTCTTTTTTATTTTTACAGGCGACTTTGCATCCAGTAAACTGTCTAAGGATTTATCAATGGTTCTATCTGTTTTGGCATCAACTTTCTGTTCTGTTTTGTCAGTTATTTTATCTTTAAGTTTCTTTAAAATCTGTCCGCTAGAAATGTTACAAATCACGAACATCCCGATAAGTAATAGATATTTTTTCATTGGTTTATAATTTAAATTATTTTTAGCTTTTAATTCATTGACTTATATTCTCTTGATTAAAAATTATTCCACGCCCCGCCAGTATCTAAATCATAGCCATATTTATTGGAAACTGTTTGCAAGCCACCTTTGCCAGTACTGTAATAAGTCCAACCAATACGAACGGGCTGTAGTGTTGCGCTTGTGGTCATGACCCCATTGCAGCCCATCGTTTCTGTGCAGGCCAATACTTGTATTCTTTCCATTTTGATGGTGTACTGTGTGGTGGAAGTTCCAGCTTGCATCACAGATACCTGACCGGTTGGCAATAATTCATCACTTGCCATTGCTTTTTTCAATTCGGCAGCAGAACCACTAATGTTCATAGTAAAACTTACTTGTGAATTGTTTTTGCCACCCGATGCAATGGTAAGTGCCTGAATCCATTTTTCGAAGCCACGGGTTACGGCATCCCCTTTAATAGGCGTGCCAGATGCATTGGTTAAATTGATATATACTTCTGAGGTTTGTGCTAACGCCATTATGGGTAGCAACATTAAAGTTAATAGTAGTTTTTTCATTTTTTATTAGATTATATGTTGTTGATTGATAGGTTAATTTGTCAATAAATTGTTTTTGTGACGGATTAGTTATTTTTTGTTGCTGTTTTGATTGATTCTTTCCCTAACAAGCTGTGCAATTTTTCAAAATCAACAGCCTCTTTAATACCATCAATATTTTTTTCAAAGACAGGTTCTCGTTGCGTTAACTCATATTGTATGTGAAAGAATTGAGGCACAGAAGGTTTTAGATTTTTTCTGTAATAAACAATGTTGGGTTTAATGGCAATAAATGAACCTAAAGTTCCTTCCTCAACAAAACCATTAAATCGCTCTTCATCATTCCACATGCAAATGGCAGGCTGGTTCAGGTAATCAGCGGTTTGATCCATGTAGTCCTTAATTCGGTTAGCAAACTCCTGATAGTACGCTTTACTGTCGGGTTGTTCGCTCATGGTTTTGTCCAGTCTTTTTTTGGTGAGCTGCAAATATTCCTTTCGGCTTACATAATAAAACGGTAAAGTGTCATTATAGGTAATCAACCACGAATACTGCATGATCTTATTTTCACGGTAGGCATCTCCAACAATTTCTTCACCCATAAAATAAAATCCATCTTTTTTCTGGGGTTTTTGTTTCAATTTTAGATAGCCTCTTAATTCATCGTCCGGTAATTCAGCGGCATACAACCTGTTGAGATTATATATTGCATTGATTGTAATCTTGTAATTGGTGGTTGTAGAAACATCAACATAATATTTTGACTTATCAATACTATTTTTATCGCATAAGTACCTGAGAATATACATACTGTAGTAATATGGATCTGCAATCCAGTTCTTGCCCTGTGCAAGATATTTACCAAATACTGTACTGTATGAAATCTGGCAACCTGTGGGTTTGTAATTATCACTGATTAATTGATGGAGGTTATTTAAAATTGCTTTTTCTTTAGCTAACTCTATGGCGCTAATGTTTTCAATAGAACCCTGTGCCGCTTTTTTCCATGTGCCAGGTAATTTGGCAAGATTTTCTGATTTACAATCCTGCGCATTGGAGCTGATTGTAATCCCTAATAAAATAATCAATAGTATATTTTTCATAATGAATGTTATTTAAAATTTTTGATCACTATTTTATACCTTCTAAAATTCCTTTACCCGAGGTAGTTACTCCACTATTAATAGTAATTTTAACATCTGCCCCAGCTATGTTTTGCCCTGCTACATTGGCATCAACTCCAACAATAGCAACTACATCTGTAAGTCCATTACCATCAAATTCTACTCCAACAGCTGCCGAACCTTCTACTTCAACACCAGCTGGTCCATCAAAGCCTTTACTTACTCCTATCAAAGCCGAGCCTGAAAATTTTCCTGTTTCTACGTTGTCATTTATATCAATTTTTACTCCACCAAAATCGAATTCTCCGTATAAATTACTGCAACTGGAAGTGATTTTATATACCCCAAGGTTCATTGTGCTCACATACTGACAGCTTACATCATCAAAATTTTGTAATTGGCTTGGGTCTCGAAATACAGGAACAAGTTCGCACCATTTGCTTTTATCCATAAAAACAACCCTTTGTTCACTAATTTGTCTAAGCCAGGTTAGTTGAGCATTAACTTTTACAAGTTCAAATTGTTCTGGCCATAATGTATATTGATAATAATATAAAAGATCACTACCTCGGCGCAGGAAATTATCAAAATATGCCTTATAGGCGGCTACTAGACCACCATTGGCAGATCTTAAAAATTGAGACCTATTTGCATTTGATTCACTGCAATAAGCTGCTACCGGGTTCGATTTTCCTTCGCCAATTTCACCTTTATATTCACCATCTATTTCTTCCTGATTTCGATTAAAGATATCCTCGTATTCTTTTATTCGTGCCAAGGCATTATTGACAGGTTCAAATTCTTTTGTAAAAGCAAAAGCCATATCGGCTTGTATATCACTTACCCCAGGTCCTAATTTTATGTTGGCTTTGACTGCGTATCCAGGTAGCAATTGGTAATATTGACCATTTTGAGCACCACTTATGATCCGATTAGTGCGTAATTCATTTTCAATCTCCCATAACTTTACTAATTCTTGTTGTTTTGATTCAAGTTCGTTAATTTTTTCTGCAATTTTATTCCTAAAATCTTTCCAATAATTTTTAAGAAGTTCATTTTGATCAACATTCATCGGAAAATCTGGCCACGTAAATTTTTCTAAACCCATTGGGTCCTGTGGCATAGGTATGTCCCAGTTTAGATCATCACTTTTTATAGTATAGCCCAACTTTTTTAATCTGTTTACTTTTTCAGTACTAAAGGCTTTACTAATGCCTTTTTTGCCAGCAACAAGAGCTGCAGGAATATTACCCTTGCTTTCTTCAATTAAACAAATAGCCATATTTGCCTGAGGATGGTTAGCATAAATACGAACGGTACTGTCGGCATAACGTTCGGCTCTTGGTATATCACCCAACCCCAACCATGCCTGGGCTATGTTGTTAAGAATGCTGCTGTTTTTGGGAAAGCGTGAATTGAGATTGTTTAAAATCGGTAGTGCTTTTTGTTCTGCACCGCATGAGGTTAAAAACGATGCATAATTGTTCAAATGGATTGCATTGGTTGGATCTTCTTTGCAGACTTCTCCCATAATATATAATGCAAGTGTGGGCTTGCCATCCATCCACAACCCAACCGCTGAATTCCCTTCAGATTTATTTAAACTTTTTATTTGCTGATAAATTTCTGCGCCTTTGGCTTTTGTAGCAGGTGATAATCTTTGCAGTACTTCCTGTTGTGTTTGATCGATGTACGCACTCATCCCGGAATTTGAAAGTTTGGTTGCAAGGGCTGCTTTAATTCTTAAATCATCTTTTTTTGGTACAATCCTGTTCTCGTTATCATAAGCATTTTTCATGTTTGCATCACTAACGCTGGATACTGTTCTTTGCAATGCTTTCATATTGGGCATTTTTATACCCATACTATCCATCATTTTTTTATCTTCTTCACTCATTTCATCCATACCTTGCTGCATTTCCTTCATCATGTCCTGCATTTCTTTTTGGGTAGGAGGTTTTTCAGTTGGTTTTCTTTGCCCAAATGAAATGTTCACTAAAAACATCAAACTAATTATGATATAAAATTTTTTCATCTTATTAGGTTTATAATTAACCAATTAAAATCTCAACGCTTTATAAATTTGGTTATCGAATTTTTTCCTTCAAGGGTTGTTTGTAAAAAATACATGCCTTGTTTTAAAGATTCAACATTGATTTGATTTGAAGACTCCGCTTGTTTTAAAACTGTCTTACCAAAAATATCCATGATACTAAAACTGCTAATTGGTAAATTTGATGGATTTTTAATGGTCAAGATATCCTTCACGGGATTTGGGAACACCATAAAATCAACTGTGGTAAAATTGCCTACACCTAAAGTGGATGTTGGGCAATTGATTGTAATGGGACTGTTAATATTTGAATTGCTTCCTCCGTTGCCGAGTTGCCCATAAGGATTTTTCCCCCATCCCCACATCGAACCATCAAGTTTAATTCCCATGGAATAGTCAATCCCACCAGAGGTAAGTCGCTGCCAAGTGAGGTCCGTACCTATTTGTATGGGTGTATATTTGTCTATCAATGTTCCGTCTCCAAGTTGACCAAAATCATTGCGTCCCCAAGCCCAAAGTGTGCCATCGGTTTTTAAGGCATGTGAATCGTAATTTCCGGTATAAATTGACTGCCAGTTAGTGTCTGTACCAATTTGCGTCGGAACGTACTTGCTGATATTGGAGCCATCACCCAATGCGCCTCCAAAATTCTGTCCCCAAGCCCAAAGCGTGCCATTGGTTTTTAATCCCAATACATGGTTGCTGTTTCTTATGGATAAATTCAGCCAATTGGTGTCTGTGCCAATTTGTGTGGGTATGTTCACCGCTGGGTTTGTCCCGCTAACGGCGCCGAAGTTGCCATTTCCAAGGTTCCCATAAAAATTTTGTCCCCAACCCCATAGTGTGCCATTTGTTTTTATGGCATGGGCATGGTCGTAACCTGCATATACATTTCGCCAATCGGTGTCTGTTCCAATTTGCATGGGTGTACTTCTGTTGGTATTGCTGCCTCCATCGCCTAACTGTCCATAATCATCGATACCCCAAGACCAGAGCGAGCCATTGTTTTTAAGTGCCAAAACGAAATAAGCACCAGTAGCAATACTTTGCCAATTATTGTCAGTACCTACTTGCACAGGATTAAAATAAAAACCTCCATTAACCCCAAGTCCGAGTTGTCCATAATCATTATCTCCCCAAGCCCAAAGCGTACCATCGGTTTTTAAAGCAAACGAATCACCATAGCCAGCAGCAACAGTTTGCCAGTTTGTTGCGGTTCCAATTTGTTTAGGAACGCTTACACCAGTTCCCAGTCCCCATGTCCAAAGTGTACCATCAGCCTTTATGGCCAAGGAGTGATATGAACCTGTAGCTACACTTTGCCAACATTGGGCATTCATGTGTGTGGTTATGGCGATGATACTTAACAGCGTAAAAATTCGTTTCATAATTTTATCTCTTAAATTTTAAATAAAATTATGTTTTAATCAGACGCTTGTCAATCAACCGTTTGTATCATTTTTAAGAAGCAAGAAGCAAGAAGCAAGAAGCAAGAAGCAAGGAGCAAGAAACCTATTAATAAGTTAGAGGGATTTGGAAGGTGACCGTTGTTCCCTTGCTTAATTCGGATGTTATTTTGTAGTTACCTTTCAATTCAGAAATTCTTTTTTTGTAGTTGTTTAGTCCGTTTCCAGAATGTTTTAGGTTGGTATCAAAACCCCTTCCGTTATCTGAAATGGTGATTATAAGGTCGTTGGAAATCTCAAATTCCAAAGTTATTTTAGTGGCATCTGCATGTTTTATGGCATTGTGTACCGTTTCCTTTACCAAGAGATAGGTGTTTCGGTTTCTGGCCCATCCAAAAAACAGGGTGGGTATGTTTTCTGGGAGATAACTTTCAAAATGGATTTGTGCATTTTCAGTCAATTCACTCATTTGGCCACGAATGTAATAAATAAGTTCTTCAAGGTTTTGGTTACTTTCATTTAGCGACCAAATGATTTCCTTCATTTTTTGAACCGAATCGTCGCTTATTTCAGTAATTTTTTCAAGTCCCTCTTTTTGTTCGGTTTTCCCGTTATAAATTGCACCAATGATGTAGCGTATCCTGCTCAACCCAGAACCTACATCGTCGTGCATTTCACTGGCGATGCGAAGACGTTCTTCAACAATGGCGGTTTTTTGTTGTTCGGAAAGCAATGCTTTTTTTATCCTGAAATTTCTAAATTGGTAATAAGCAAATACGGATAGACTGATAATAACAATCACAAGAACCAACGAAATCCAAAATCGCCTCTTGTTCTGTAATGTTTTGATGGTGTTTTGCTGTTGAAGTGATTGTATCTGAAGTTCTTTTTTTTGAGTTTCATATTGTACGTCAAGTCCTTGCAATTTGTTCTTCAAATCAATGGAATTGAGACTGTCATTCAATACATCATGTTTTTCCAAATAGCGATACGCATCCTTATAATTCTGGATGTCATTGTTCAATTCCGCCATATTTTTGTACACCAATAGCAAATGGCTTTTCATCTGATTGCTTTCTGCCAATTGTTCGGCTTGCTTTATATATTCTAGTGATTTGTCATAATCTTTCAAATCTTTGTAATACGTTGAAAGAAATGTCAAAACATTTATTTTATAGAAAATGTTTCCCGTGGCATCATAATATTCCAGTGCTTTTTTTGCATATTCAATGGCTTTTGGGTACGCTTTTTCCGCTGCAAAAACCCGTGACAATAGATATTGGCTACTGGCGATTTTATCGGGCAATTCCAATGTTTTGGCAAGTTTGATGGCTCTTTCAAGATAGGGTTTAGCCTGGCTAAATTCATTTTTTTCGATGTACCCATTGGAAATATACTCCAAGGCTTCCACAATGTTCAAACTGTCTTTTGCGGCGTCAGATTGCTGCAGTGCCAACTTTGAATAGGCAATGGATTTGTCAAAATTGCTTGAATTAAAAAAACAGATACTGATAAAAATATTGATTTTCCGCTCGTAGTCAAATTCTTTATTCGCGTTGAACAAATCAATACCCTTTTGGAAGTAAAGCAAGGCATTTTCATATTCGGAATTGTACATATAGGCATTTCCAAGATTTGTGGTGTACATAGCCTCGTAATGCTTATCGTTGTATCGCTTTGCCTTAATAATGGACGCTTCCATGAGCTTTTTCAAATCCCCATAGTTTCCTTGAAACAAATACACATTGCCCAATTTGCTGGCATGGTCAAAAACACCTTTTTTATAATCAATGGAGTTGCTTATCTTATTTGCTTTGTTGTAGTAATAAATTGCTGAATCATAATTGCGGTCAAACCAGTGGTCGCCCAACTTATTAATGGCATCGACCTTTGACTCTTCAGAGCTTGCTTTGTCAATGTCGGATTGTAATTGTTCAATGGACTTCTGTTGGCAAAAACAATTCAAAACAGAACCCAAAAAAACGGAAATAAAGAAAAGCCTTGTTTTTTTCATCGAATTTTAAATTTATAGACAGAACACTTTGCACATCTACTTGCCATATAGTTTGTTAACCGCTTCCGTTTTGTTCTGTACCTGAAGCTTTGAATAAATATGATTGAGATGCCGTTTTACCGTACTCAACGAAATGTTGAGCTTATCGGCAATTTCCTTATAAAGAAAGCCTTTGCTCAAAAGCAACAGTACTTCTTGTTCTCTTTTGGAAATCAATTCATTGACAGTATTTGATGTTGTATTTGGATTGAACGAGCTCAATACTTTCCGAGCTATTTTTGGAGACATTGGGCTGCCACCATCATAAAGTTCAAGTAACGCTTCAATGATTTTTTGAGGCGCAGTGTTTTTAAGAATGTAGCCACTTGCCCCAGCTTTTAAGGCTTCAAAAACTTGGTCGTTGTCCTCATAAATGGTAAACATAATGAAGAGCGTTTCGGGAATCTTGGATTTTAGTTCATGGATGCAGTCAATACCACTTTTACCAGGCAAATTAATATCGGTAAGGACAATATCTGGTCTTAAATCTGGCAATTCGCCGATGGCATCTTCTGCATTTTCATAACTTTTGAGGAGTGTAAAATTCGAATCTGCTTCAATAATGGTTTCCAATCCCTTTTGAATTTCTATAAGATCCTCTATAATGCATAGTGAAATCATTCGGTTGCGATTTAATTTGCTAATTAAAGGTAGTTAATTTCAATATGCAATAGCACAAACGGTTGATTTTTATAAGTTTGCAACAAACAAAAAATCCCGTAAACATAAGTTTCGGGATTTTTTTTTGTGGTACCTCCAGGAATCGAACCAGGGACACAAGGATTTTCAGTCCTTTGCTCTACCAACTGAGCTAAGGTACCAAACTAATTGACAATTTTGTACTTTGCCCTACCTCCCGATAGCTATCGGGATGAGCTAAGGTAGCTCGCTAAAGCGGATGCAAATATATATTGATTTTTATTATTCGACAAGATAAATTTGAAAAAAATGAATCCTTTTCCGTGTTTTTTTATTTTGGGAGGTACATGTATTTTAATATCAATATAATAAGTTAAATACGAAGGGTTATTATTTCCTGTTTTTGTAAATTTGGGCTTTAATCAATATATGAATCTAATAATAGACGTTGGTAACTCTTTTGTAAAATTAGCGGTATTTAAAGGCGACCAAATTAAGCATAAAGAAGTCGTGGAAATAAATTTGATTTTAGAGCGCGTTAAGGCTATTAAATATAAATTTAGAACGGTTAAGAAGGCCATTATTTCATCGGTTGGTAAATTAAGTGAAACAGATGTTAAGGTTATCAGCCTGTATTTTAAGGTGCTGATTTTGAATTCTGACACCAAATTGCCTTACACAAGTCTTTATAAAACACCCAAAACCTTAGGAGTTGACAGAATGGCGCTTGTAAGTGCTTCCGTTAATCATTCCCCCAATAAGAATGTGCTTATTATTGATGCAGGAACTTGCATTACTTACGATTTTATAAACCAAATGAATGAACACTTGGGCGGAGCCATTTCACCGGGTTTGCGAATGCGCTATAAATCGTTGAATAATTTAACGGCCAATTTACCGTTATTAGATACAGATTTACCAAATAATATTATTGGAATTTCAACCGAAGAATCCATACATTCTGGCATTGTATATGGTGTTTTAAAAGAAATTGATGGGGTTATAGAAGATTATAGACGGAAATATTCAGATTTAACAGTTATTTTAACAGGAGGCGATGGTAATTTCTTGTCTAAACAATTAAAAAGTAGCATATTTGCGACTTCTAATTTTCTTTTAGAGGGACTGAACTTTATTTTACAATTTAATTCAAACGAATGATCAAAAAACTTGTATTGGTTTTTATTGCAGTTTTTGCAATTAGTAGTTATGGGCAAGAGGGCACCGCCTCTCCTTATTCTTTTTACGGTATTGGAAGCTTAAAATTTAAAGGAACAGTCGAGAACAGAAGCATGGGTGGGTTAAGTATCTATACCGATAGTATCCATATAAATTTACGAAACCCCGCTTCGTATGCAGGAAAAAATTTAGAGGTTTTAAACAATGAGAGCAGGCCTGTTAAATTTACCGTAGGAGGAAGCTATTCCAGCATGGATCTAAAAAGTGATTCGGGCAGCGACAAGGCGTCGTCAACCACGTTTGATTATTTGGCATTATCCATCCCAGTGGGCAAACTTGGTTTTGGTTTTGGCTTATTGCCTTATACATCGGTAGGATATAAATTGGAATCTCTTAACAATGATGCTAGGATTTCGAATAGATTTAAAGGGCAAGGGGGGCTTAACAAAGCGTTTTTTGGTTTGGGATATCTAATTATGGATGGGTTAAGCGTTGGTATTGATGCCCAGTACAACTTTGGGAATATTCAAAATAGTACGGTAGCCTACTCGTATGATGTTGATGGTGACCCAATACCAAACCCATCTAGAGAGAACAATAGATCTGATTTAAGCGGCTTGAATTTCAACTTAGGAGTCTCATATAAAACCATGTTGGACCAACGTTTGGAGCTTGTTTCAGGTATAACATATACTCCCGAGAGTAATTTGGCATCAAGGAACGAAAGATCATTTTCAACCATTACAATTAATTCCAGTACAGGACAAGAGTTTGTATTGAATACTATTGAAACGGATTTGGAAGCTTCGGGGTTGAAAGAAACCAATTTGGTATTGCCATCAAAATTCTCAATAGGCGTGGGAGTTGGAGAACCCATGAAGTGGTTTGTAGGAATAGAATCAGTATACCAACAAACGGGTAACTTTTCAAATCCTTTGTACACAAGTAGTTTCACAAAGTATGAAGATGCAACAACTATTTCGATTGGAGGGTTTTATATTCCTCAGTACAATTCGTTCACAAGTTACTTTAAGCGAGCCGTATATAGAGCAGGTTTGCACTTTGAGAATACAGGATTGGTTTTTGAAAACCCCGATCCAAACATAAAAAAAGAGTCCATAAAAGAGTTTGGCATATCTTTTGGAGTAGGCTTACCGGTTGGAAGCTTTTTCTCAAATGCCAATTTAGGATTCGAATTAGGAAAAAGAGGAACTACTAACAGTAAATTAATACAAGAGAATTTTGTTAATTTCCAATTAAGTTTATCTTTGAACGATAGATGGTTCAGTAAAAGAAAATATGACTAACAGCGTAAATTTATTATCATGAAAACAAAAATTACATTAGTGCTAGCTTTATTATTTATTGGGTTAAATTTTGGGTACGCGCAACAAGATGAGGAGTGTATGACAAAATTGTCTATATTCCATGAGTATGTGAAAGCAAAAAATTATGATGCAGCCTACCAACCTTGGATGGATGTTAGGAATAAATGCCCAAAATTCAACATTGCCATTCATGTGGATGGAGAGAAAATTTTAAAGGATAAAATTGAAAAAGCTACTGGCGCAGATAAAGCAGCGGCAATAAATGATTTATTGAAACTTTGGGAAGAAAGAGGAGAGCACTTTCCTGATAAAACTCCAAAAGGCGAATATGCTGCTCAATCTTGCCAATTGATGTATGACAACAAGGGGGTTTTGAACAAGTCCAACAAAGAGTTATATGAATGTTTCGATGCCGCTTACAAAGCTGATAAAGAAACATTTACCAATCCACAAAGTTTATATACTTATTTTTCTTTGATGGTGGATTTATTTGATGCTGGTGAAAAACCTGCTGAAGATTTATTCAATAAATATGATGATATTGTAGAAAAAGTTGAAGATGAAGTGAAAAACTATTCTGAAAAATTGAACGCCCTTATCGAAAAAGTAGACGCGGGAACCGAATTGACCAATAGAGAAGAAAGCTATAAAGCATATTTTGAAAGCTATTTAACTAATTATGATTTAATTGCCTCTGGTATTGATGAAAAAATGGGAAGCAGGGCGAATTGTGATATTTTGATTCCTTTATACGAAAAGAACTTTGAGGCCAATAAAGAAAATGCCGTTTGGTTACAAAGAGCCGCAGGAAAAATGGTTGAAAAAGACTGTACCGAAGATCCATTATTCTTTAAAATGGTAAACGCATACCATGAGTTGAGTCCAACAGCTAAATCGGCTTACTACTTAGGCGTATTGAAAGATAAACAAGGAAAATCCAACGAAGCTATTTCTTTTTACGAAGAAGCCATAAAATTAGAAACTGATAATTACAAAAAAGCTGATTTGAATAATAGGATAGGACTAAAATTAAAAACGAAAAGTAACTATGGTAGAGCGAGAAGCTATTTTAGAGAGTCGCTTAGATTGAACCCTTCAAACGGAAAACCATACTTGTCAATTGCCGCTATGTATGCAGCAAGTGCCAACAGTTGTGGCGATACCAACTTTAATAAAAGAGCGGTGTATTGGTTAGCTGCAGAAGAAGCTAGGAAAGCTGGCCGTGTAGATGCTACGCAAGTTGGAAATGCCAACCAGTCGGCCGCAAGTTATTTGGCGAAAGCGCCAACTAAAGCTGAGATTTTTAGCGGAAATATGGCTGGGAAAACCATTACGATCAGTTGTTGGATTGGAGCTTCGGTAACCGTACCAAGCCTTTAATGAAAAAAGTGATTTTAAATACTATTTTAAACATAGTCACCATCGTTATGGTGGCTATGTTTTTTTCATGTAACGACAGTTTTAAGCAGGTTCAAAAAATGGGCATTTCGGAAAATGAACCTGTTGGAATCGCTGTAAACATTAATTTAAAATACACCGATTCCGGCAGGGTTACCGCAACCCTGATAAGTCCCAAAAGACTGGATTTTTCCAATAGGGATTTTCCATATAACGAATTTCCAGAAGGCATTATCCTGGATATTTATGACGAGGATAACAAAAAAAGTGTCGTGGTTTCTGATTATGCCATTATTTACGACCAAACAGATATTATAGATTTACAAGGCAATGTGGTTATTACAACCGCAGATAATAGGGTTTTAAAAACTGAACAATTGTTTTACGACCGGCAAAAGGAATGGCTTTTTACCAATAAACCCGTGACCTTTACCAGCGAAAAAGACATTATACATGGCAACGGTTTCGATTCTAATTCAAAATTTACCAATGCCGAAGTGCTAGAGGTAACCGGTTTGGTTACCGTAGAAGATTAATTTTCCCTTTCCTTTTAATTTTAAAAGTACCCTTCTTCAATTTTAATTATCTTTACACTCAGAATCAATACTACTAGAGATGAAATATTCTAAAATTTTTCAATATGCCTATTTAGTTTTTGCAGTTTTATTTGTTTATGACGGTATTTCAAAATGGAACCATGCCACCAATGGTGCATACATATCATTTGGATTGGCAGCATTGGCTATTTTTATGTTTTTCTTCAGAAGAAAGTTTAACAAGAAATATCAAAACAAAGATAATTCAAACTAAATGAGTAGTGATGTTATTATCATTATAGTATCATTAATACTGTCGGCTTTTTTTTCGGGTATGGAGATTGCCTATGTGTCTTCAAACAAAATCCATATAGAAATAGAGAAAAAACAAGAAGGCATCCTTTCTAAAGTATTGACCAAACTTACCGCAAAACCTTCAAAATTTATTGCCACCATGTTAATAGGCAATAATATCGCGTTGGTTGTTTATGGGTTTTTTATGGGCGATTTGTTGGTGGAATGGTTTAAAGATATGGTGCCAACCTCATACGCTTTTTTAGACTTATTGTTTACCGATTTTAGTTTATTGACCCAAACCATTATATCTACGTTACTTATTTTAATTACTGCCGAGTTTTTACCAAAAGTATTTTTCCAAATATATTCCAACACTTTTATAAAGGCATTTGCCATTCCTGCTTACGGGTTTTATGTGCTGTTTACTTTTATTTCAGATTTTGTTATCTGGATCTCAGATTTTGTTTTGAAGCACCTTTTTAAAACCCAGGGCGACCAAATTCAACTGGCATTCACTAAAGTGGAATTGGGCAATTACATAAGTGAGCAAATGGAATCGGTTGAAGCGCATGATAATGTAGATTCTGAAATACAGATTTTTCAAAATGCCTTGGAATTTTCCGAAGTAAAAGCCCGAGAGGTTATGGTGCCCCGTACCGAAATCACCGCTGTTGAAATTAACGATTCCATAAAATCGCTCAACACCTTATTTACCCAAACAGGCTTTACCAAAATTTTGGTCTATAAAGAAACCATCGATGATATTTTGGGTTATGTGCACTCTTTCGAGTTATTTAAAAAGCCAAAAAACATCAAGGCGATGATGCTTCCGGTGGAGTTTGTGCCCGAAACCGTTTTTGTAAAGGATGTGCTTAGTTTGCTTATTAAAAAAAGAAAGAGTATTGCCGTGGTGTTGGATGAATATGGCGGCACTTCGGGCATTATGACCGTTGAGGATATTGTTGAGGAATTATTTGGTGAAATAGAGGATGAACATGATACTGATGATTTGATTGAAGAAAAAATAGATAACACCACCTATACATTTTCGGCACGATTGGAAGTAGATTATATTAATGAAACCTATAAATTGAACCTTCCGGAAAACGAAAATTATGAAACTTTGGGCGGATTGATTGTTGATGATACCGAAGAGATTCCGGCACAAAATGATGTTGTAAGGATTGACACGTTCCAATTCACCATTTTAGAAGCTTCAAACACTAAAATAGACCTGGTGGAACTAAAAATTTTAGACGAGGGTTAAGTATAAATAATTAAACATCCAACTACTTTTATTATTAAATAGAAAATAGTATTTTCGCACTCGATATTTGGTCAACAATATGGGCCAACCAACTTAACAAGAAAATCCGGGCAAGGATTTAAAATAAAATAATTTCAGATGGCAGTTTTAAATAAGATCAGGCAACGCTCACTTTTTTTAATAATAGTGATAGCATTGGCGTTATTTTCTTTTGTATTAGCAGATTTGTTTAAAAGCGGAAATTCGTTTTCGGGCAAATCGCACAACATTGTTGCAACAATAAACGGAAAAGATATTACCCGCGAAGACTTTATGCTAAAAGTAGAAGCAGCACAACGTCAAGCAGGGCCCAATGCATCCAATTCCCAGGTTATGAACCAAGTTTGGGAACAGGAAGTTAGAAAAGCCATTATGGAAAACCAGTTTGGGGAATTGGGTATTTCCATTGAAAAAGACCAAATGAGAGACTTGCTTAAAACAACATTGGCAACCAGCCCAGAGTTTTTAAACGAAGCAGGTATGTTCGATGAAAATAAATTGAACGAATATATAGCGAACCTAAAGGAAACCTCGCCGCAAGGTTATGAAAGTTGGGTCAATTACGAAAAATCCATTGCCGACAATGCTTTGCAACAAAACTATTATAATATGGTAAAAGCGGGTTTAACGGGCACCCTGTTGGAAGGTGAGTTGGAGCATAAATTGGAAGGCAATAAAGTGGATATTAAATTTGTACAAATACCGTATAGTTCCATATCGGATAGTGTGGTAAAAGTGTCCAAATCGGATGTTTCCGATTACATCAGTAAACATAAAAAACAATTTGAAGTAGAGGCTTCAAGAGATATTAAATTTGTTCAGTTTAATGAAGTAGCTTCCGTAGAAGATGAAGACGGCATTAAGAAGAATTTACAAGACTTGTTAAAAGATAGAGTGGAATACAACGAAACCAGTAAAGCTGATGAAACGCTTGTTGGGTTCTTGAATACCACCAATAACGAAAATTTTGTAAATTCAAACTCCGATATAAAATTCGATAAGCGTTTTGTATTCAAATCTAGTTTGCCAGCGGTGGCTGCCGATAGTATCTATAATCTAAACATTGGGCAAGTTTATGGCCCGTATATAGATAACGGCTATTATAAAATTTCAAAAGTCATTGCCGTGAAGCAAATCCCGGATTCTGTAAAAGTAAGACACATTTTAATCCCGTTTTTAGGATCCCAAAGTGCTGATGCTACTGTTACCCGAACAGAAGCACAGGCAAAAATAACTGCTGATAGCTTATTGGCTGTCATTAAAGCAGACCGATCTAAATTCCCGGAATTAGTAAAAGCGTTTTCTTCAGATAAAGGAAGTGTTGATAATGAAGGGCGTTACGATTGGCATCCATACAACAGCATGGTTCCGGAATTCAATGATTTTGAATTTGAAGGTAATGTTGGCGATTTAGGCATTGTTAAAACCGTTTTCGGATTCCATATCATAGAAATTGAAGGTCAGAAAACTAAAAATAAAGCAGTACAAGTAGCCACTATAGCGAGACCCGTAGAGCCATCTGAAGGTACTGTGGATAAAATATTTAGAGATGCCTCTAACTTTGAAATTGCCATTGGCAAAAAGGATTTTGAAGCCGTAGCAAAAGAAAAGAACTTTGTGGTGCGTCCGGTAAATGGCATGAAAGAATTGGATGAAAACATCCCAGGCATTGGAAGTCAAAGACCCATCGTCCGTTGGGCATTTGAAGATGGTACCGATGTAGGCGATATAAAACGTTTTAATATCCCAAATGGTTATGTTATTGCACAATTGGTAGCAAAACATGAAAAAGGATTAATGTCTGTTGATGATGCCAAGGCTACCGTAATGCCCATTGTTCGCAAAGAAAAAAAGGCAGAAATGATCAGGAAAAGAGTATCGGCAACTACATTGGATGCTTTAGCAAAAGCTGAAAACACGACGGTAAGAACCGCTGATGCTATTAATATGAAGAACCCAACCATTACAGGAGTAGGTAGAGAGCCGTTGGTTGTAGGAGCTGCTTTTGGATTGAAAAACGGGCAAACCTCAAGATTAATTGATGGTGAAAATGGCGTATATATGATCCAGGTAACCAAAGTAGAACCTGCGGTTAAATTGGACAATTACCAAGCGGCTGCCAATAGAGTAGAACAACAAAAAATAAATGTAGCCACTTCAAGACTTTATAGTGCGTTAAAAGAGGCTGCTGAAATTGAAGATTACAGAGCAAAAAATCAAATACAGTAAAAAATACCATTTATAGAATTTAAAATGCCTCGAATTTCGGGGCATTTTTTGTTTTCTATATTAAATTGAGTTAATCCTGTAAGTTCTTCGTGTAGCTTTGTGTTTTCTTTGTGAAACTTAGTGCAATAACTTTTCAGCATAGAAGCACGAAGAAGGCACAAAATCCACAAAGCAAAAATTATAATTTATTCGACTGCGAAGAAGACGGGTTTCTATTTATAATATCATGTTTGTATAAGGAACGATAGTATGAAACCCTTTGTTCTTAAAATAAGCAGTTGGGTTTTCTTCTGAAGTTACCAAAACAAAATCGCCACCCCACGCCCCGAGGCTTTTTATGGCGCCGTTAAAATCGTTAAACAGAAGATTCTTAATCGGTTCTTGTTTGGTTATTTTTGAGATAATTGATTCGTGTTGCTTCATTAAAAATTCAAAATCTTCTAAAGAAACACAATGAATCATCTTGGAAGTTAAATCGTTTATTTCTGAAATGGCAGAAGCTATATGTCCTTTATTGGCTTTATAATTTGCAATACCATCACGACTGTTTTGCTTTTTGTTTAAATGAACAAAGTACAAATGTTCTTTGAAATTAGGGTTGAAATATACTTCGGTAACATGGGGTTTGCCTTTTTCTAATTGATAGGTTATGGGATGGTTATTTTGTGCACACGCAATATCGTAACCGCTTCCTCCAAAGGTTTTATCCAATAGTTCAAAAGCATTTATATTGGCCCATAGGGAAATGTTATTTATTAACGTAGAAGAAGTCCCCAATCCCCAGTTTTTAGGAAAGGTTAAATGGGTTGAGATTTTAAAACCGCTTTTTTTGCTTAGAAAATCTGGATTCATTGCTTGTGCAACATTCAAAACTTGAATGATTCTTTTTGAAACGTCATTGCGAGGGTTTGAAAAACCCGAAGCAATCTCATCAATAGAAAACGCATCATTAAACCAACAATCCCCATTTTCATCAAAACTTTCCCAAATTATTTTAGGCTCATTTAGAATTTCAATTTCTAACGATTGCCCAAATTTTGTTGGTAACGCCAATGATAAAGCACCATCAAGCACCACATATTCACCTGTAAATAAAAGCTTTCCGTTGCTGTAATGGGTTTCAGGTTTCAGGTTCAAAGTTCAAAAATCGTTAATCGTTAATCTTCAATCGTAAATTTTCAATAGCTTCAACAACGGCACTATGTGTTGCCACATTCGTTTTAAAATATTCTATCAAGGTTAGCTTTTCGGCGTCATTGGCTTCAAACTGATTTAAAATATTCATCAAATGCATTTTCATGTGCCCTTGTTGGATGCCAGTGGTGGTCAGCGAGCGCAAAGCAGCAAAATTTTGCGCCAAACCTGCCACAGCCACAATTTGCATCAACTCTTTTGCGGTTGGATTTTGAAGTAATTCCAACGATAATTTTACCAAGGGATGCAATCCTGTTAAACCGCCAACAGTGCCCAATGCCAACGGAATTTCCATCCAAAAGGTAAATACATCGTTTTCAACTTTGGCGTGCGATAAGCTGCTGTATCTTCCGTTTCGTGAGGCATAGGCATGAACGCCCGCTTCAACAGCCCTAAAGTCGTTGCCCGTTGCTAAAACCACGGCGTCAATACCGTTCATAATACCTTTGTTGTGGGTAACGGCTCTGTAAGGTTCCACTTCGGCAATATGGACTGCTTGAATAAATTTGGCTGCAAATTCTTCTGCCGTAATAGTTATATCTTCATGTAATGCTTCAACCTTGCAACTTACTTCGGCGCGCACCAAACAATCTGGCACGTAGTTGGAAAGGATGCTCATCACTATTTGAATGTTTTTTTCTTCTTCTGAAAACCCATCAAAAGCCAACGCTTGGGTTTTAAACGTTTTTGCAAATTGCTCTAAGCAGGAGTTTATAAAATTGGCGCCCATGGCATCCAATGTTTCAAACGATGCATGCAGTTGGTAGTAGCCTTTTATATCTTGGGTTTTATCGCGTAATTCAATATCCAAAATGCCACCACCCCGTTTTTCCATGTTTTTGGTAATGGGTTTCGCATCATCAATAAGCTGTTGCTTTATGTGTTTGAAAAATTGGTTTAGGGTTTCCTTATTTCCCTGGTACATAAAATGCACTTGCCCAATTTTAGTGGTAGCGATCACTTTGGTTTTAAATCCGCCCCTGTCCATCCAAAATTTTGCGGCATTACTGGCTGCCGCTACTACCGAACTTTCCTCAATGGCCATGGGTATGGTGTGGAATTTTCCGTTTATTAAAAAATTGGGGGCAACACCTAAAGGCAAGTAATAATTGGTAATGGTATTTTCAATAAACTCGTCGTGCAATTGTTGGAGTTTTTCGTTGGTGTTCCAGTATTGTTTTAAAATATTTTTGGTTTCTTTGGCATTGAAAAAGTAGGTTTCAACGATCCAATCAATTTTTTTGGATTTTGATAATTTGGAAAAGCCAGAAATAGAAGCACACATTAATTTTCGATGTTTTAAAACACAAAGATACTATATCTTGATTTTATATAAACCGAACTACATTTAATTGTAAATTTTAAGGGTTTTTTAAAGAATTTTTAGTAAACTTGGAAACTTTTAATAAAACCGCAACGATTGATTGGAATTAGCAAGATTGTATTAATGCTCAAAAGTTACATCCATCAATTTTAGTAGCGTTCAATGACTATAAATTTATGGTAAACTCTACATTAAAACCACATCAAAAAGAATTATTTGGACATCCAATTGGGTTATACGTTTTATTTTTTACAGAAATGTGGGAGCGTTTTTCATATTATGGAATGCGCGCACTTTTAACACTTTATCTAGTTGAAAAAACTACCGCAGAAAATCCTGGTTTAGGCTGGCTAAATTCAGAGTCCATTATGTTATACGGTTGGTACACGATGCTGGTTTATGTTATGTCCATTCCCGGGGGCATGATTGCCGATAAAGTTTTAGGCCAGAAAAAAGCTGTTCTGTATGGAGCACTAACTTTGGTGGCTGGCCATGGTATTTTGGCATTTGATGAAATGTGGGCGTTTTACACAGGTTTAATACTAATTATACTTGGTGTTGGATTGTTAAAACCTAATATATCCACTATGGTAGGAGGTTTATATAAACAAGGTGATATAAGAAGAGATAAAGGCTTTAGTATTTTTTATATTGGAATTAATTTAGGGTCTTTGTTAGCAACTTTCATTGTTGGCTATGTGGGTGAAAAGATAGGTTGGCACTACGGTTTTGGACTTGCAGGTATTGCTATGTTGTTTGGTTTGGTAGTTTATTTATATGGACAAAAGTTTTTGGTTAAAGTTGGTAATAAACCTACAGAGGAAGATAGGAACAATAATGTATCGATAGGGAAGTTGTTTTCTGATTTGTTAAAATCTCCTATTAATCTTGGTATTGTTGGCTTAATAATGGCTTATTCAATTTATGCCGGATATACGTATGAAGGAGTTGATAGTTGGGGCTATACCGCATTATATATTTTCATTGTACTGGTTGCGGGAATTATGATGATGATTTATAAAAATTTAGAATCTCAAGTTTCCAAAGACCGGTATTTGGTATTATTGCTTTCTTTTTTGATCGTTATTGTTTTTTGGGGTGCTTTTGAGCAAGCTGGAGGCTTAATGAGCATTTATACAAAAACAAAAACAGATAGGTTTACCTCTTTATTTAGCATAGATATTTTCTTTTATATAGTTATAGGCATTTTATTTTTAAAAGGCATTTATGAAAAAATCAAAAAGAAGGAATATTATTTGTTTTGGATCATAGGTGCAATTTTAGTCTCTGTTTTGTTTTTCTTCTTAAAGAAATTTATGTTTGTTTCTAATCCTTTTGAAATCCCTGCAACTTGGTTTCAATCTTTAAACGCTGGGTTTATAATCATATTTGCAGTAACGGTAGCGGGATTTTGGGCGGATAGAAAATTAAAAGGAAAAGAAACTTCCTCTTTATTTAAAATGGCAGTTGGAACCATGATAATGGGATTGGGATTTGTCTTCATGATTTTTGCTGCTTCTGAATATAATACTAACGGAAGTTCAGCAATGTATTGGTTGGTTTTAGCCTATTTGTTCCATACCATTGGTGAATTATGTTCTTCTCCAGTAGCACTTTCCTTTATTACTAAATTGGCTCCCGTAAAATATGCGTCGTTAATGATGGGTGTGTATTTTGCCGCAACTGGTTTGGGCAATAAAGTAGCTGGTGTTTTAGGCGAAAAGGCTTCTGAATTTGGTGAATATGCCATTTTTTCTGGAATCACTATTTTTACTGTAATTTTTGGGTTATTGGTAATTTTACTCCTTAAACCGTTAAAGCGATTAACGCATGGTGCTGAAGATAACGAGCGTATGATGCATAATGACGAAACCGAAGGTTTTGAATTAGCGGATAACTAAAATTATTTTTTTAATCATTTTTGTCCGATAAAAGTTATGTCTAACTCTGAAAAACCCCATATTATATGTAGTTCCTACGGGACTGGACTTTGAAGGGGGTTCTGTTTATTTACCTATATTTAATGCCTAACGGCATACTGCCCCAGTGGGGCAAAATACTGGTAATCAGGAGATCGCGACCAAACAAATGTCCCGTAGGGACATAATATGATTTTTAACCGGACAATACGGATTTTTTTAAGTACATGACAAAAATTTATTAACATCAAATTATTAAAAAAAAACTCCTTAAATAATTCCTCCCCCTTTTTCAAGGGGAGAGCGTGTGCCGAATTAATTTCGGTATGCCGATAGGCGGAGGGGTCGACTTAAATAATTTTTTTAATGAAATATCTTTTTTTGTCATGTACTAAACTGATTTTTAATATTACAATTTAAACTATAAAACATGAGTGAAAATTCAACCGACCAATTTTTCAAAAGTACAGTTTTAGGCCATCCATCAGGATTATTCGTATTATTTTTTACCGAAATGTGGGAGCGTTTCTCCTATTATGGAATGCGTGCATTATTGGTGTTGTTTTTAACATCATCGTTACTTGATGAGGGTTGGGGCTGGCCTAGGGAATACGCCATGGCGTTGTTTGGCACTTATACAGGATTGGTTTATTTATCTACTTTACTTGGTGGGTATTTTGCTGATAAAATACTTGGATACAGATGGGCAGTTGTAATAGGAGCTTTATTAATGACGCTAGGCCATGCCTCTATGGCAATGGAATCTTCATTTTTTATTTATTTGGGATTAACACTTCTGGTTTTTGGCAGTGGTTTTTTTAAACCAAATATGACCTCTATAATTTCTGAAATGTATAAGCATAGACAACAGAAAAAGGATGGTGCCTACACTATATTTTATATGGGTGTAAATGCCGGTGCTTTTTTAGGAATTTTACTTTGTGGATATTTAGGAGAAAAAGTAGGTTGGAGTATTGGTTTTGGATTAGCAGGTATTTTTATGTTATTTGGATTGTTGCAATTTTGGTTAGCACAAGATATTTTTGGTGATATTGGATTAAAGCCTACTGAAGCGTCAAAAGCATTACAAGAAAAAGAAGACATTGATAAAAGGAATCCATTTACTTCATGGCAATTGGTTTTGATAGCTTTAAGTGGAGGTATTGGTTTGTTATGGTTGATTAATTCGCCTGCATCAAAAATAACGGAAGGAACTTTTAACCTTTTTGATTTTCAGGTTTTTGGATTGGATGGAAATAATTTCATGATTATTTTGGCTTTAATTTTATTTCTGTTTTTATTGGGGTATCGCTTAACCCAGTATTCTCAAATAACCAAACAAAAACTTATTGCGGTTACTTTTTTTGCTTTTCTTACCATCTTCTTTTGGGCTGTTTTTGAGCAATCTCCAGGAACATTAACAATTTTTGCAAAAGATTATACAAATAGGGTTTTAACTGGTAATGCAGGATTGATTTACTTGATAGTAAATTCGTTAATGGCAATAATTCCATTAGTGATTATTAATTGGGTCATGTTTATATTGTTTAAGCAAACCTTTAAAAAATATGGATTATCAAATATTGTTCTATCTGTAAGTTTTGTAATTGTTTGGATTATTACTATTTGGATGCTTTTAAGGGATTTTTATGGAGCGGGGTATTTAGAATTATCGGATAGCACCTTAGAATCTCTAAAATTTGATAAGACCACCACGCCATTAACAGAGGTGCCTGCTTCGTGGTTTGGTGTTTTGAATTCTTTATTTATTATAATATTTGCACCATTATTTTCTAAAATATGGGAAAGCAAATACAATCCTTCTGCAAATGTTAAATACGGAATGGGGATGTTTTTATTGGGCCTGGGCATGGCTTGTGTCGCTTTTGGATCTAGTGGCATAGAAAATGGTGCCAAAACAGCGTCAGTAAGTATAATATGGTTGGTATTGGTTTATCTATTTCACACATTAGGAGAATTATGTGTGTCTCCTGTAGGTTTGTCGTATGTAAGCAAATTGGTTCCAGCAAGAATGATAGCTTTTATGTTTGGTGTTTGGAATTTAGCAATCGCTATTGGCATGAAATTGGCAGGAATGTTTGGTGAAAACGTCGATAGGATTGCCAATGAAAATGGGATTAGTTATTTCTTTTGGATGTTAACAATAGTTTCAGTTTCACTTGGTGTCGTTTCAATAATTTTTCAACCCGTTATTAAAAAACTCATGCACGGTATCCGTTAATCTAAAATAAAGTTAAAAAAAATTCAAAATATTCATTGTTTGTAACATTTTTTGTAAGTTCGGCACCAGTTTTGCAACATACTGGATCATGAAGGCCCATAATGGGCATTTCACAAAAATGGATTAACGCAGACCAACATAAATATATATAAATTAAAATGTTGGTTAAAATTTATATGGATGAAGAAAGTAGTTTTTATATTAGCTATAGCTGTTATAACCTCGGTTAACAGTTTTGCACAAGAAATCAATTGGGTAACGCTTGAAAAGGCGATAGAACTTCAAAAGAAGAACCCCAAAAAAATTATGATGGATGTTTATACCAATTGGTGCGGGCCTTGTAAAATGTTGGATAAAAACACGTTCCAAAACCCAGATGTGGCAAACTATGTGAATGCCAATTATTACGCGGTAAAGTTTAATGCCGAAGGGAATGAAAAAATCAATTACAAAGGGAAAACATTTTCAAACCCTAGTTATAACCCAGAAATGGCAAGCAGACGTAATTCATCGCACGAATTGTCCCAGTTCTTACAAATCCAAGCATATCCAACCATTGTTTTTATGGATGAAAAAGGAGATGTAATTGCGCCCATAACAGGTTATCAGACACCTCCGCAATTGGAATTGTATTTAAAAATGTTTAAGGCAAATGAACATACCGGTTTAGATACCCAAGAAAAGTTCAATACCTATTATACGGCTTTTAAACCTAAGTTTAAGGGTTAAATAAAACTTAAAATTGTCAGGTTGATCGCAGTCGAAACCTAAATAATTTAAAATCAATACTTAATAACAAAAGCTCCTTTTTTACTGGTTTGGTAAAAAGGGAGTTTTCGTTTTTTACAAATGGTTGCCCAATGTTCCATATACGATTTATAATTACTGCCATCGGCAATGATGTATTTTGGTTTTATGGAATCTATCAATCTATTCAAATTTATTTTTGGCGATTGCCGCAATAAAACATAATCGGGTTCGAACGATTTTATGTTGTATATGCCCAAACTATCAATCACCAATATCTTTTTATTGTTAAGCAAATAAACCGATTGAAGAGAGCCTTTTTCAATGGTTTTAATATGATTCCCAACAGTGTAATCTTTAATGATTTTATTTTTTGCTTCAGTAATGCTATCAAAATCTGATGCTACGGTAATTTTATTATTGGAAGTGTTTCCCAAAAGGGAATGCCTGCTTTTATGGAACACAATAAATTCGTTTTCAGGTTTTTTATAAGCCGTGTAAATAATAGCGAACTGCCCAACTACAATGGCGATTAAAAATAATTTTAAAGCAGCATGATTCCGTTTTATATAAAGATGAATAAGCGCCATTATAAAAATGTATGAAACCAAAACATATAACAAGTTAAACGGAATATCCTTAAATAGAAATGATTCCTGTTTTGAAATCCACCCAATAAATAGATTCATGAAACTGATAATATATCCGTAAATAGTTGCTATAAATTGAGGAAGAATATTCAATATTGCCAGCAAGATCAGGAATATTCCATAGCCTAGAATAATGCCCAAAAGTGGTATGATAACCAAATTCGACAGAAAAAATAAACCTGGAAACTGATGAAAATAATACAGGCTAAGTGGAATAATACCAAATTGCGCCGACACGGTAACTGTAAGTGTATGCCATAATTTATCGGGCAGCCAATATTTGGGGTGCCATAATTTATATAACAATGGATCGATGGCGACAATGGCAAAAACCGCCAAATAACTTAATTGAAACCCCACATCAAACAAAAACAGGGGTTTAAAAAGCAGTATAGCAAACATGGATATAGCAAGGGTGTTATAAATATTGGTGGGCCTTTTTAAATTCATGGCAATGGCAACAATGCTAAACATGGTTACGGCTCTGGTTACCGAAGCTGAAAGACCTGCAATAATGGCAAAACTCCACAAAATCGTTACAAGCACAACAGTTTTTATAAGGATGCCCTGTTTAATGCGCTCTATGGGTTTTAAAATATATTGTAAAAGCAATAATATAATACCAATGTGCAACCCGGAAATCGCTAAAATATGAATCGCCCCGGCATGGGTATAACTGGTGTAAACTTCCTCGCTAATATCCTGCCGTTGCCCCAATAAAAGGGCGTTTATAATAGCCAGTTCATCAGGTTTGAAATGATATAGTTTTAGTTTTTGGTTAATGTGGTTTCTAATGTTATCGGCTGTTCCAAAGAGGGTTGTGTGCTGGGAATCAACTTTAAAAAGTGATTGCTTTGGGGTAAATATTTGATGGTAAATATATTTTTTTTCTAAATAGGTTTTATAATCAAATTGATTGGGGTTTAGCGGATGGATTAAATCTTTAAAGCCTGTTTTAACAATGTAAATGTCATCCACTTTTAAAATCGTTTGCAATGGGGCTTTTTGTATGTTCAATAACGATTTTCCCAGGATGTTTACATGGTCAATTTCCAATAAATCAATCACATATTTTTCATAATAATCACCTGGTTTTAAAACTTCGCGAATCCTAAAAGTGATGGTTTTTATCGAATCTTTTTCTTTTGAAAGTTGATGGGTGTAATGTTTGGGATTGTTTTTTTCGTTATGAAGATTGGTTACCAAAATGCCAACCAAAACCATGGTAATAAAGGTTAAAGCACCAAACCAAATGGTTTTTATGAATTGCTTTCTTGCAAAGAGATATGAGATACTTAACAAAACGAGACACAAGCCCGTTGCATACAAACTTGTATTTAAAGATACATTATAGAAATACCCAATTAGGATGCCTATTATGAGGCAAAAAGTCAATTTGATGATGGTGAAATTGAGTAGTTTCATAATACCGATTTATGATTTTTCATGGCACAACAACTCTGATTTTATAAATCGAAAATCATATTAATTTTTTTTTAAAATATTTGTTTTAAATTTATGTAAAAATTCTACAGCTGTTTGTGGTTCATTTAAACTTATTTAGAAAATATAGTTATTTGCTTCTTTTTTTTCTCGTGTCGCATAGTAATGTGAACGCCCAAACGCCCAAATACCCCAATGTTAAAGTTAATGATGATGTTTTGGTCCAAAACATTATGGGCACTGCCAGCACCACCAGAAATATTGATATCGATAAAAATGGTTTTATATACATAGTCTTTAAAAACAAAACAGGCATTTGGGTGGCGAAAAGTGTGGATAATGGCCAGAGTTATTTGCCCAATGTTCGAGTTAGTGATGGCGGTTTGGTGGTCCCGGAAATTATAGTAAATGATGCTGGGACCGTTTTTGTTGCATGGGTCGATTATGTGGCGAATGTAGTTTTGTTGTCATCAAGTATCGATGGCGGATTGAGCTTTAGTACACCAAAAGCTATTGGAAAATCCAGTGTGCCAAGAGATCGAGGATTAGACGCTTCCATTCCGTTAACTGTTCATATGGCCAGTGTTGGAGAACGGCTTTATATTGTTACCAAGGAAGGCGAATTTGTTTATTTCAATTTAAATGGTGGTCTGGGCGACTTTACCCAAATTGAAACAAGACATATATTTGTGTACGCAGACATTTTAATTGATAAAACAGGACGTGCATTTTTGCTCGCCGATGACCCTGAACTTTATATGTATAGGATTGATGAAGAAGTTAAGCGTTTAAGGATTATAAAACTGATCCCTCCAGGGAGGGTGTATTATTCCAGTTATTCGATGAGTGATGGGCCTTGTGGAACGTTTGTTTTTGTTGGTGGCAATGGTGCGCCCTTCCCCGGAAGTAAAGGGTTTAAAATAGATGCCAATACAGGTGATACCAGCGCCATTGAATTAGGTTTGCTTTCTACAGGTTTAGAGGCACGGGTGCTTTATGCAGACGCAGAAGGCACATTGATAGATGGCTATAAAAATGAAAACAACGAGCTAATGATCAACATCAGCTTTAGTCAAGGGCAATATTTTGAAACAACCATTGTGGTTGCCAAAGGCGAAACCCATAGTATTAGTAGAAACCCGATAACGGATGATATTGTAGTGGTTTATTCAAGTGGTGGCAATATTTTTACCACGGTTTATGAAAGCTCCCTGAAAAAAATTGAGTTGGTGGAACCTGTGCCTAAATTATCTTATTGTAAAGGTGCCAGTTTTGATTTAGATTTCACATTAAATAAAAATTTTAATACGCCTAAAAATTTTACAGTAGTATTAAGTGATGCATCTGGAAGCTTTGCCAACTCTAAAGAAATAGGAACTATTGTAACCGATTCCAACGGTTTGGTAAATGTGGTTTTGCCAGATGATTTACCGCCAAGCGAATCCTATAAAATAAAGATGTTATCTGAATCAGATTGTGTTGAAAGTAATTTTATAGCTATTGAAATTGGCGTCGTTTCCGTAATAGATGCATTGCCGACTTTAAATCTAAATGATATTTATATTGCTTGTCTGGATGAAAAAGGCATCATAATAGATGGGTTCCCAGTAATAGCAACCAACATTTCAGTAACCGAGTATAATTTTGAATGGAAACGGGATGATGCTGTTTTATCAAATGAAACCAACTCCAGTATAACCGCAGAAATTCCAGGTATTTATGAGGTGACTGTTATAAATAAGATTTCTAATTGTTCCGTTTCGCAAGCTACAAAAATATATATTGGAGAACCCCCAATCGTAAAGGCCGAAAGTGTGTCTGAAAATTTTGCCAGAAATCAAATCGTCCACGTTTTGGCAGAAGGTTTAGGGGAATATGAATACAACATCGATAACGGTATTTGGCAAGATGGAACTGAGTTCATTAATTTAAGTGCTGGAGAGCATCGTGTTGGCGCAAGGGATAAACAGGGCTGTGGGGAAAATTATGCTACGGTGCTCGTAATTGGATATCCCGCTTTTTTCACACCGAATGGCGACGGTTTTAATGAAACATGGAATGTTTTTGCGTTGAAGCAACAAAATGCAAGTATTTCAATCTTCGATCGTTATGGTAAATTATTAAAACAAATTGAGACTTCTGGAGAGGGATGGGACGGCACCAGTTCGGGAAACAAAATGCCTACGAACGATTATTGGTTTAAATTGGAATACAGCGATATTAATACACAAGAACCAAAAACATTTGTATCGCACTTTACTTTAAAACGATAATGAGTTGTCAGCTTGAGCGTATCGATAGCGTCAATCAAACCATTGTATCCATTTATGCGGTATTATAAAACCTTCCTCACTTCTTCAAAAGCATCTTTCCAATATGATTCGTTTAACGAAGAAATGATAACTCCTTGACTTGTGGTGGCATGGATAAACAGAATGGCGTTATCCTCAATGTCTACCACCAAGCCCACGTGATTGATGTCGTTTCGTCGGTTTCTGGTTTTAAAAAACAATAAATCGCCTGTTTGTGTTTCTTTCAATGAAATTTTATCGCCTCGTTTCGCCATGTCCCTTGATATTCTTGGCAATATCACATCAAACGCCCTAAACGATTCAAAAACCAATCCAGAACAATCCATCCCTTCTCTGGTGGCGCCACCAAATTTATATTTTACGCCGCTAAACTGTTTGGCATAATCTATAATATCATCTGCTTTTGAATTGCCGGAAATTTTTCTGATAGGTTCAGCATCCAAGTTTAAATCATTGGGATTGGTATCGAAATTTTCGCTATCGGTTGTTCGTTTTGAGATGATGGTTTTAGAGGCATTCCCTTTTTTGACCACAATTTTTTTTGAGGATTTGCAACTGGTTAAACAAAAGGCGGTTAAAAGTAGAATGGTTATAATTTTTTTCAAGAACATTACGATGCTTTAATGGATTTATAAATTAATTGGGCTGTTTTTTCGCTGGCACCTCTACCTCCTAAAACCTTTTCCAATTGGTAATACTGAATGAATATTCTAGAACGTTCTTTTTCATCTAAAATTATTTCAAGTTCTTTTTTAAGTCTTTTTTTGTTGAAATCATTTTGGATAAGCTCGGTAACTACTTCTTTATCCATAATTAAATTAACCAGCGAAATAAATTTTAAAGTGATGATCCGCTTAGCGATTAGGTAAGAAATAGCACTTCCTTTATAGCAAACCACCTGTGGCACTTTAAAGAGGGCGGTTTCTAAAGTGGCAGTCCCCGAAGTTACCAATGCAGCATACGAAACGCTCAATAAATCATAGGTTTTATTGGAAATGAATTTTACGTTGTTCTGTTTTATAAAAGGCTCGTAAAAACGGTACTCCTGACTTGGAGCACCTGCAATAACAAATTGATAGTTGGGAAAATCATCCACCAAGCTCAGCATCACGGAAAGCATTTTTGTAATTTCCTGTTTCCGGCTTCCCGGTAACAAGGCTATTATTGGTTTTTCGCTCAATTCGTTTTCCGTCCTAAATTTTTTTTCGCCCACTTGGTCTCTGCTCAAAATCGCATCAATTAATGGATGCCCCACAAAGGTCACTTTATAATCATACTTTTTATAAAAGGCCTCAACAAAAGGCAATATCACGTACATGGCATCAATATCGCGCTTTATGGCTTTTATTCTGCCAGCTCTTGATGCCCAAACTTGTGGGGAAATATAATAATTTGTTCTAAAATTCTGTTGTTTTGCCCATTTCGCTATGCGCAGATTAAAACCGGAATTATCAATAAAAATAATGGCATCGGGGTTAAACTCTTTGATATCGCTCTTACAAAAAGCCATGTCTTTAAATATAGTGGAAAAGTTCATGATCACTTCAGTAAAACCCATAAAGGCACGTTCTTTATAGTGTTTTACCAGTGTACCGTCAACAGCTTGCATAAGGTCGCCTCCCCAAAACCTAAAATTGGCATGTACATCTACTTTTTGCAATGCTTTCATAAGGTTCGAGCCATGTAAATCGCCCGAGGCTTCTCCTGCAATAATGTAATACTTCATTTTTCGTTGTCAGGTCGAGCGCAGTCGAGACCTATTTTTATAAAAACCTCTCGCAAGCTGCGCTTTTATCTTCAAATAAAAATATATTTTCATTTTCGATAATGCTCGAGGACACATGCAATCATTAAAAAACCTTAAATAAAAAGGTAAATACCGCAATGAATACCGTTATCAACAATACCCCGCGTGCGCGATAATCTTGTCGTTTTCTAATAAATATAAAGAATACCACTAAGTTTAATATAGCTCCTAAACTAATAAGTTTGCCTAAAAAATCTTCTTTAGCGGCTGCTTTTATAACCGTAATGAAATTTTCGCCTTGCCCCAATAAAGTTGCCGTTAAAATTAAACCGATGCTATTTGCGATTAAACCCACAAGCATGCCTATAATAATATTTTCTTTCATCTGTTTATATTTATTGTTTTTTAAAGGTCAGATGGAACGCCTTGGCAATCATTTTTTATCCGAATAAATTTTAATCATAAGCGTTTCATTTATTATTCTGAATTTGTTTAATCCTCATTCAAATTCCAAGCATTTAAGTTTTGGATATAATGGTGTGCTGTTAAATCAAATTGGATAGGCACTATAGAAACATAGCCGTTTTCCAGCGCCCACTCATCGGTATCTTCACCTCCATCTAAGTTAACAAATTTTCCGGTAAGCCAATAATAATCCCTTCCCTGTGGATTTTTTCGTTTATCAAATTCTTCCACCCAATTGGCTTTCGCTTGTCGGCAAACCTTAATGCCTTTAATTTTTTCTTTTGAAATATTGGGAATATTTACGTTTAAAATCACACCGTTTGGCAAACCATGTTTTAAAACGTTTTCGGTAATGGTTTTTACGTAGTGTTTACAAGCTTCAAAATTGGCTTTCCAAGTGTAATCCAATAGCGAAAACCCAATGGCGGGAATCCCTTCAATGCCAGCTTCAATAGCGGCACTCATGGTTCCGGAATATATAACATTGATAGAGGAATTAGAGCCATGATTGATACCGGAAACACACAGGTCCGGCATTCTGTCAAGTTTTTCCCGTATGGCAAGTTTAACGCAATCGGCAGGGGTGCCAGAGCAACTGTATTCTGTTTGAGGGCCTTCATCAATAAAAATTTGCTCCACATACAGCATGGAATCCAAGGTTATGGCGTGTCCCATGCCACTTTGCGGGCTATCGGGGGCTACCACTACCACATCGCCAATGGTGGTCATCACACTAATTAAAGTCCTGATACCCGGGGCATTGATGCCATCATCATTTGTTACTAATATCAGTGGTTTCGGTGTCATTACAGTTCCCAAAATAATACCGCTAAAATACATAATTTATGTAGGAAATGGGATAATTATTCAGTTTAACAAAAAATTAGTAGCGCAATCTATTTATTGGCATGGTTTTTTCTCTATTTTAGTAAAAAAAAAGAAGGCATTTTTGGAGCCTCTGATAAATAACAGATGAAAAAAATTATGAAGAGGAATTATAAAGTTTTATTGTTATCGTTACTGCTTGCATTTGCATCGTGCAGTTTTACAACAAAAAAATTCAGCAATCCTGATAAAGATAAATTACTGATACAGGTAATTACTTTTGTGTTGGAGCAAGGGCATTTTGACCCCGTTCTTTTGGATGATACGTTTTCGGCCAAATTATTTAAAGACTATCTTGAAATAGTCGATCCGGTAAAACGTTATTTCTACGAGTCTGATTTTAAAGATTTTGAAAAGTTCAAATTAAGTATTGATGATCAGTTAAGAGCGACCGACATTACTTTTTTTAATGTGGTGCATGAGCGTATGCTAAAACGTATTGCCGAAGCTCAAGAAATTTATAAGGAAGTGCTTTCAGAGCCCTTTGATTACACCATAGATGAGACTTTCGACACGAATTATGAGAATATTGGATTTGTGAAGAATAAAAGGGAAATGACAGAGCGTTGGAGAAAACAACTTAAATTTTCGACACTTTCCAATTATGATGACTTGATGGCAGAAGAGGAGTCCATGAAAAAGAAAGACCCCGCCTATGTTATGAAGTCAGAAAAAGATATTGAAAAAGAAGCCCGCGAGTCTACTTTAAAGTCCATCGACGTTTATTTTAATGATAATATTGACGATTTACAACGGGAAGACTGGTTTGCCATATATGTAAACACCATTGTTGAAGAATTTGACCCACATACCTATTATTTAGCACCTAGAAATAAGGAAGACTTCGATCAGCGTATGTCTGGTAAATTGGAAGGTATTGGTGCCAGATTGCAGAAAAGAATGGACTATATTAAAATAGTGGAGCTTATCTCCGGCGGTCCAGCTTGGAGGTGTAAAGAGTTGGAAGTTGAAGATGTTATTTTAAAAGTGAAGCAAGAAAATGAGGAGTTTCCGGTAAATATCGTTGGTATGCGTATTAATGACGCCATAAAATATATAAAAGGCCCTAAAGGAACCAAAGTAACCCTGACCATTAAAAAAGTAGATGGTACCACTAGAGACATCACTATTACCAGGGATGTTGTGGAATTGGTTGAAACTTATGCAAAATCTTCGGTGGTAAAAAAAGATGGGATGACTTTTGGTGTTATTGATTTGCCTTCTTTTTATGTGGATTTTGAAGATTATAAAAACATCAATGCCGCCAAAGATGTAAAAGCCGAAATTGAGCATTTAAAGGCAGAAGGAATAGAAGGTTTAGTGCTGGATTTACGTAATAATGGCGGTGGCTCGTTACCAACCGTGGTAGAAATGGCAGGATTGTTCATTAAAGATGGTCCTATTGTGCAAGTGCGCTCCACCGGCGAAAACAAAGAGGTTTTAAGAGATAAGGACAAATCCATTTCATGGGATGGTCCCTTGGTTATTTTGGTAAATGAAATATCGGCATCGGCTTCCGAAATTATGGCAGCAGCAATGCAGGATTATAAACGAGCTATAATTATTGGTGGTAAGCAAACCTACGGAAAAGGCACGGTTCAAAACGTTATAAACCTAAACAACATGCTAAGGAACAATACCAGTGGCGACTTAGGAGCTTTGGCCTTGACTACCCAAAAGTATTATAGAATCAATGGAGGCTCGGTACAGTTGGAAGGTGTTAAAAGTGATGTAAATGTGCCAGGGCGCTTTAGTTTTATTGAAGTAGGAGAAAAGGACAAGGACAACCCATTGCCGTGGGATGAAATTGATGCCGCAGATTTTACACCATGGGAATATTATTTTGATTATAATGCCACTATTAAAAAAAGTAAGGAACGCATAAGTAACAATGCGCAGTTAAAGCTTATAGAAGACAATGCAAAGTGGGTAAAAAGCAAAATTGACGAAACGGTGGTATCATTGAATTATGAAAAATATAAAGCAGCTTTAGAGATGAATGAAGATGAAGCGAAACGTTTTGATGCCCTTACAAAATACACAACCAATTTAACGTTCGACTCGACATCTTTTGAAAAATCGTTGTTCACTAAAGATACAACCGATTTAAAAGAAAAACGTACACGTTGGCACGAAAGTTTAAGTCAGGATATTTATGTGGATGAAGCCATCAATGTACTGGAAGATTTAAAAATGTCGTACCCTGTTAAGAAGGTGGCAGCTGCTGTAAAAAATTAAGTTTATTTATGGGTCATAAATCAAGCTCATTAAAACAATTGGCGCTCCAAAAGTTTAAAAAGAACTTTTGGGGCGTTTTTAGTTTTTGTTTTATCGTTTTAGTTGGGCTGGTTTCGGTGTTTGCCTATGTTTTTGCCCCCGATAATTCGCAATATGCCAATCAAATGCATTTGTCCATCCATTCAAAAAAACCGGGTTTTAAAGTCTTGATGCTTACCATTCCATCGCAGTTGGAAACCAATCAAAGTGGATTTGATAAAGTGTTCTTTGGAAAAAAAAATACGGATACCGAAATCCCAATTTCAGAATTTAAGGTAAAAGGCGATACTTTAACCTATAAAGAATATGCTTCCGATGGATTGGAAGGCGTTGAAAAAGCCATGTCGTTACAACCCTTTCCAAACAGTTCAGCAAACCAATACATACAAGAAAAAACGTTTCTTTTTGGTACGGACAAATACGGAAGGGATTTGCTGAGTCGCGTTTTGGTGGGTGCCAGAATATCCTTTTTTATAGGGTTTGTGGCCGTTTTTATATCCTTGATCATTGGGGTTTTTATGGGTAGCATCGCGGGCTATTTTGGTGGTAAGGTAGATAACATGATCATGTGGATCATTAATGTTACATGGTCCATTCCCACGTTATTATTGGTAATTGCCATTACCTTGGCTTTAGGAAAAGGATTTTGGCAAGTATTTATAGCAGTGGGGCTCACCATGTGGGTTGAGGTAGCTAGAGTAGTGCGCGGACAAATAATCAGTACCAAAGAAATGCAGTATGTTACTGCGGCCAGAGCCTTGGGTTTTAACGATTATAGAATTATTGCCAAACATATTTTGCCCAATATTATGGCACCGGTCATTGTAATTTCGGCGGCAAATTTTGCGGCAGCCATTTTAATTGAAAGCGGACTTAGTTTTTTGGGTATTGGTGCGCAACCTCCCATGGCAAGTTGGGGCGCTATGATTAAAGACCATTACAATTATATTATTTTAGGAAAACCCTATTTAGCCATTATTCCGGGGCTTGGCATCATGAGTTTGGTCATGGCATTTATGCTTATAGGCAATGCCTTGCGCGATGCTCTGGATGTGAAGAATTAATTTTTCTGTAAAAATGTTCACAACCCCAAATCCTTCAAAAAAGACCACATTTTTTCACTTAAAAGTTCATTTTCCTCTGTCGTAAATTTACCGTGTTTACCGTTTGGAATGGTTAAAAACTCTGTTTTAACATGAAATTCTTTTAATTTTTTATAAAGTTCTTCCGATTGCGAATAGGGAACCGTTGGGTCGGCATCACCATGCACAATAAATGTTGGCGGACTGGTTTCAGATACATAAAAAACTGGTGAAACCGACTTAATAAAATCCTTGTTATTATAATGGACACCCAACCAGTTTTTGGCTGATTTCCAATTTCCTAAAGGCACTAAATTGCTAACCCCATATTTATCTATAATAGCTGCAACTTTAATATTGCCATCAAAAGGGCAGTGGGAGTCAAAGCGTTTATCGTTGCCTAACAATCCAGCCATAAGTGCCAAATGTCCACCTGAAGAACCACCCATAATCACAATTTTTCTGGTGTCAATATTTAATTCTTTGTGGTGCTTATATAGATATATTAAAGCACATCTTACGTCCTCAATAGCCGCTGGTGCTGGTGCAACATCAACCAATCGATACTCAACATTTGCCACGGCATACCCATTTTTAAAGAAAGAACCAAAACCACTTTGCGATTCTTTTTCACCGTGGTTCCAACCACCACCATGAATATTTATAACAATGGGAGTAGGGGTTGTAGCTTTCGGATTAGTATATAAATCCATGCGCCCGTTCCAACCATTAACCTGTGTGTAGATGATATCAATTTGGCTCGTGTAGCCTTGAGGGAAACTTACCGGTTTGTAAGTTTGTTGTTGAGCAAAGGTATTGTAAAAAAAACTTATACTTAAAATGATTAAAAAAAGGAATTTTTTCATTTTTATAATAATTATGTTAAACTTTATTTTTATTCAAAACCCCTATCAATCCCCAAAAACTTACCAAAACCCAAGCACCTTCTAAAATCACGAAAGGAATATAGGAAATCAAAATCGATGCATAACATGCTAAACTTGCACCAATAATATTGAGGACAAAAAACAGGATCCCGTCTTTAGGAATTAATGCTTTTATGTTTAAAAAATAGGCAATTAGAATCAATCCAACCCCAATGGTTCCTATAATATCATTATACGCCATAGGTTATGGTTTAAATACTTTTTCTAAAAACGATTCAACACTTGCTTGGTTTGCTCTCAACAGTTCTGTTCTTGCATTTTGAATATCCTGTGGTTTTTTGTCTTGCGAAAGTTTAAATTTACCTTCCCAGGAATCAATGGTGATTTCAAACATCTCAATATAATCCAATGCACCGAGCATGCGTTGGTTATCGGGTTCTAAAACGTATTTATGGTCTGGAGCTTCAAGAAATTCCGTCATTTTAATGATAGATTCTTTTAAAGCCTCTTTACTTTCAATGGCCTTCACCGTGCCTTTTAAATGGACTTTAATATAATTCCAAGTGGGTAATTGGGTTGTGGTGTAAATACTTGGCGAGATATAACATTGGGGACCTGAAAAAATAAGAGTAATCGGGAGGTCTCCTTTTAATAATTCCGCTTGCGGATTATATTTATCTATATGACCAATTAATTTACCGGCTTCATTATAAATTAAGGGTAAATGTGTTATATAAGGTTCATCGTTTTTTACTGAAATTAAGGTGGCTAACGGATAGGTTTTTATTACCTCAATCATGTGGTTAATATCGTTGTCTTGATGTATTTTTGGTGGATAGTTCAAAAGTATATAATATTTATAATTGAATATAAAAATACAACATTAGTTACTATTTTTTTTCAAAAATATACCTCATAAAATTAATTTTGTAGGTATAAACACATTAAAATTTTTTTATATAAAAAAATATTATATCTTCGACAAACGGTAGAAAAAACCGACAAAACAAATCAAACCTACAGTTCAATAATTTTTTGTATGAAAGTTCAGCAAGTTTCGCTAATAGAATCTGACTGGCAGGACCAATTAACTTCAATTAATATAGAAGCAAATTTGTTTTTGCTTTTCGTGTCGCCCGAGTTCAAATTAAAGCAAGATGTTTTAAATGCATTAAAGAAAATCTACCCTAACACGATAATTATGGGTTGTTCAACAGCTGGTGAAATTTCAGGTATTACAGTGAAAGATGCTTCCATTTCCCTTACTGCGGTAAAATTTGATAAAGTAAAATTAAAAAAAGTTTCGGTTACAGTTAAGAATATGGATTGTAGCAAAGAGGCAGGAAAGCAAATTTCCGCTCAACTTCAAAATAAAAATTTAAAGCATATTCTTGTTTTAAGTGATGGATTAAATGTTAACGGTGCCGATTTAGTTGAAGGATTAAGGCATAATAACCCCCATGTGAGTATAACAGGAGGATTAGCCGCCGATGGATCTAATTTTAATGAAACTTTCATAATTAACGATGGTGAAATAGTTGATAAAACAATCGTTGCCTTGGGTTTAAATGGTGAAGATTTAAGAGTAGGCTTTAGCTCAAAAGGAGGTTGGGACAGTTTTGGAATAGAGCGACACGTTACTAAATCGGTTAAAAACGTTTTATACGAACTAGATGGTATGCCAGCTTTGGAAATTTACAAATCGTTTTTAGGTGAAGAGGCTCACGATTTGCCCAGTTCAGGATTATTATTTCCGTTAAGTTTAAGGGTTTATGAAAATTCAATGCCTGTTGTGCGAACCATTTTAGCAATAAGTGAAGCAGACCAAAGTTTAACTTTTGCCGGAAATATTCCCCAAGGAGCTTATGTTAGATTGATGAAAGCTAACATTGATAGGTTGATAAAAGGTGCCCAAGATTCCGCTATCGGAGCAAATAAAGAACTTAAGGACACTTCAGATTTAGCAATACTAATCAGCTGTGTGGGTAGGCGCTTAGTGCTAAAGCAAATGGTGGAAGAAGAAATTGAAGTTGTTAGGGAAGTTCTTGGAGATAAGCCCTGTATTACAGGTTTTTATTCTTACGGAGAAATTGCGCCTTTTGGCGAGTTTTCACCTTGTGAATTGCACAATCAAACCATGACTATCACAACACTTTCAGAATGTTAAATAATGATTTACATAGACTTTTAAGACGTCAGCTTAAAAAATCAGATTTGGATTTTTCGGAAAAACCACAGTATGCCGAGTTTTTAAATATGGTGAACGATGCCTATAAAAGTTTTGATAAAGATATTTTGCATGTTGAGAATATTTTAGAAGCCAGTTCCAATGAATTATTTAAAGCAAATCAAAAACTAATTCTTGAAAGAGACAGTACAAAAACCAAATTAGAGAACATTGTTAACAATGTTGGAGGCGTTATTTTTGAAACCGACCTACACGGTAATTTTACTTATTTGAATAAGGCTTGGACTGAATATTCAGGGTTGTCAATAAAACATACCATAGGTAAAAACTTTAAAGATTTTTTATTAGGTGAAAATATTGATGGCAATTTAAAATTTGAAAAGCTTTTTTATGGCAAAAAGAAGCACATAAAATTTATTTTCAAGTATTACAGAAATAACAAGCTAATGTGGTTTGAAGTTAAGTGCAAACTAGTTGTTAATCACAAAGCGGTCCCCACAGGATTTATTGGTACCATTATAGAGGTGACCAATTTAAAGAATATTGAGATTGAATTAAATAGGGCCAGCAAGTCTAAAGACGCTTTTTTCTCTACAATGTCTCATGAAATTAGAACTCCATTAAATGCAGTTACAGGATTAACAAATATTTTACTAATGGAAGATTATTTGCCAGAACAAGCAGAAAATCTAAAAGCATTGAAATATTCAGGAGAGCATTTACTGGGTTTAATTAACGATTTACTGGATTTTGATAAGATTAAATCTGGCAAGTTAAATTTGG
Source organism: Mariniflexile sp. (assembly GCF_052728615.1). Lineage (NCBI taxonomy): Bacteria > Pseudomonadati > Bacteroidota > Flavobacteriia > Flavobacteriales > Flavobacteriaceae > Mariniflexile > Mariniflexile sp. Next base: position 44,874 of record NZ_JBFVFE010000013.1, read on the forward strand.
TTGAAAAGGATTTTGGTTTAAATTATTTTTTAGAAAATATAAAATCACACTTTAGTTTAAGAGCAGAAAAAAAAGGATTGAAATTTTATTTGGTCAAAGAAAATGAATTGCCAAACAGTATTATTGGAGATGACTTAAAGCTAGCACAAATCATTAAAAACCTATTGAGTAACTCCTTAAAATTCACCGAAAAAGGAAGCGTCCAGTTAAGCATTAAAAATTTAGGGATTGATAAAAATAAAATAAAGCTCGAATTTAAAGTTGTTGATACAGGTATTGGCATATCAAAAGATAGGCAAGGTTCCATATTTGAGAGTTTTACACAAGCAGATTCAGATATATCCATTAAATATGGTGGAACAGGTTTGGGGCTTTCTATAAGTAAACAATTACTGGAAATTCAAAATAGCACATTAGTAGTTGAAAGCGAATTAGGAAAGGGTGCTACATTTTCATTCATCATAACTTATAAAGTTAGTAATAGGTTAAATGGTTTTGAACCCGATATGGTTAAAATACAACCTAGTTATGAGCCATTAAGCATAAATGTATTGGTTGCGGAAGATAACAAAATGAATATTTTAATATTAAAAAAGTTCTTTTCTAATTGGAAAGTAAATTATGAAATAGCCGAGAATGGCAAAGAACTTTTAGAGATTTATAAAAAATCGGATTTCGATTTAATTCTAATGGATTTACAAATGCCTGTGTTAAACGGTTATGAAGCTACCAAACGGATTCGAAAATTATCTAACCCAACAAAAGCAAATGTTCCAATTATTGCTTTAACAGCTTTTGCCCAAACTGATATTAGAAAAAAAACCGAGCGATATAAAATGAATGGTTTTATGGGAAAACCTTTTAACCCTATCCAGTTATACAATCTCCTAAAGTCCTATAGTAAAGACTTGATAAACAAACCCAAAGTTAATATTAACGCGCGATAAATTATCTTAGCCCATCTTCAATCAATATTAATCCAATTTTAAAAAAGACGTTCTTATGTTAAATTTGTTTTTAAAATTAAATAAATTCAGTAGGTTTAATCTATGCAAGAAAAGCCAGCCTCGTTTTCCATAAAAAATTGGAGTCAAGACGATCAACCACGAGAAAAACTACTTTATAAAGGCAAAGCTGCTTTAAGCGATGCCGAATTGGTTGCTATTTTAATTGGCTCGGGCAGCAGAAATGAAAGTGCTGTAGATTTGTGCAAGCGTATTTTAGCCAGTGCAGACAATAATTTGAATAAGTTGGGAAAACTATCCATTAAGCAACTTATGGAATTTAAAGGTATTGGCGCAGCAAAAGCCATTACTATTGCGGCTGCATTGGAATTGGGAAGACGGCGAAGGGGCGAGGAGGCATTGGAAAAAAAGAAAATCTCTTCCAGTAAATCGGTTTTTGAACTCATGCAACCCATTATTGGCGAGTTGCAACACGAGGAATTTTGGATAATTTATTTAAATAATTCCAATAAAGTCATTCAAAAAAGCCAATTGAGCAAAGGGGGCATTACAGGCACTTTGGTGGATGTGCGATTGGTGCTTAAAACCGCCTTGGAAGTTGGCGCCACCGGACTTATTTTGGCACACAACCATCCCTCGGGCACTTTAAAACCCAGTGAAGCCGATAAGCAAATAACCAATAAACTAAAAATAGCGGCACAAAGTTTGGATATAAAAGTGTTGGACCACTTGATTATAACAGAAAATGCATATTTTAGTTTTGCCGATGAAGCCGTATTATAAATTGATTGAAATACTATAAACTGCTACTAAAAACCGCAAACCCATTTTATGCTTTTAGTCTATACCCATAACATCACACCCCGATTAAAATACATTTTTAAGCACATTTGTATCAGGATTTTAGGTGTTGAGGTATCTTTTACAACTAAAATCGAGGAGTTTATTGCGCATGATGGCATCAAAATATCGTACACAAAGCAACAACTTGGAAATGAATTCTATATTAAAAGCCATGATATTTTATTTGAACAAGGATTGAATGATATCGATATTAATGTACAAAACTGGGGGCACACCAAATGCTTCTTTCATAACGGCGACAAAAGTGCCATCCCTTTTGATGTTTTTGCGGCATCCTTTTATTTGCTTTCCAGGTATGAGGAATATTTGCCACATGTAAAAGACCATTACGGTAGGTTTGTAGCCACCGAAAGTGTTGCTTACAAACATGGTTTTTTGCACCAACCCGTTGTAGATATTTGGGCCAATAAATTTAAAGAAGCTTTACAGTTACAATTCCCTGAACATACATTTTTACAAAGAAAGTATTCGGTAAAGCCCATTATTGACGTGCCCAGTCCGTATCACTATAAGTTAAAAGGCTTCATGAGAAGTTTTGGAGGCATCGTAAAAGACATTTTCCAATTTAAATTCAGGAATTTATATAATAGGTTTATGGTAATTTTTAGTTTAAAGCACGATCCCTACGACACTTTCAAATATATTATAAACAGACAAAAACAAAGTAAATATAAATTTCTGTTTTTCTTCTTACTCGGGGATTTTTCAACCTACGATAAAGGCATCAACCCCAATAAAAAAAAGTTTGTTTCCTTAATAAAACATGTTGCCGATTACTGCGAAGTCGGGTTGAAAACCTCTTTTTTTGCGATTGATGATTTTGCAATAATGAAAAAGGAAAAACTAAAAATGGAAGAGATAATCAATACCGATTTAAAGGCTTCGCGACAATCGTTTTCAAAATTAAATCTGCCCGAATCGTATAGAAACCTTATAGAATTGGAGATTTTAGAAGATTACACCATGGGGTATGTCAATCAAATAGGTTTTAGGGCAGGCACTTGTACGCCTTTTTTGTTTTACGATTTGGATTATGAAATACAAACACCATTAAAAATCCATTCGTACCATCTAATGGATTATGTTTTGTTAAAAATCCATTCGCTGTTGGATAAAAAGAAGGCTTTAAATGAGGTTATCAGTGAAGTGAAGCAGGTAAATGGCGAGTTTATCCCCATATTCCATAACTATACCTTTAGTGAAATTGAACGCTGGAAAGGCTTTAAAGAATTGTTTAATATTATTTTGGAATCTGGGAATGAAGATTAACGGGATAACAGACGTGTTTTTTGATTTGGATCATACGCTTTGGGACTTTGACAAAAATTCAGCGTTAACATTCAGCAAAATATTTAAAGAGCATAACATTCACGTTCCTGTTGAAGTTTTTTTATCGCATTATAGAGAAATAAATTTCGAGTATTGGAAATTGTACCGAGATGCAAAAATTGATAAGGAAAAGTTGCGTTTTGGTCGATTGAGAGATACATTTTTTGCATCTAAATGGCATATTGAGGATGATACCATCAAAACATTATCAACAGATTATATTACCTATCTTACCGATAATAATTTTTTGTTCAAAAATGCAGTTGAAATTCTTGAATATCTAAACCCAAAATATAATCTCCATATTTTATCGAACGGATTTGAAGAAGTGCAATCCAAAAAACTGTTAAAATCCAACATCCATCACTATTTTAAAACAATCACCAATGGCGAAGATATAGGCGTTAAAAAACCACACCCAGAAATTTTTCATCATGCCATTAAAAAAGCGAATACCAGTACCAATAAAAGTATCATGATAGGCGATGGTTATGAAGCCGACATATTGGGCGCCCTGAATGTAGGGATGCAGGTTATTTACTTTGATACCAATAATATGGACATAGACACCCATGTGAACCAAATAACCGAATTAATAGAACTAAAAGAATATTTGTAATTTAAACTATATTTTAGCGTTTTACAAGCAGTGATAAAACAACTTTTTAAATATACATTTATAACAATCATAATAAATAGTTTCTGTTTATCTTGTACAGAACCTGTTGGTTTCGATCAAATTAACGATTTCGAGATTTCTCCGGCCATTGTATCAAGTCTTGTTTTTTTGGACGAACCAGCACCTAGATTTTTAGACAACGGAAACGAATTAACTACCATACAGGATTTCGTCCAAGTTCAATTTTTTAATAATGGTTTTATAGTTGAAAATCTTGTTAAAGCAGAATTTGTGTTCGAAACTACCAATTCCATAAATAGGGGATTCCAGATTCGAGTTGATTTTTTAGATGATTCCAATCAAACCCAGCACACGTTTACATTTTCCATACCACCGTCGGCAAATACCACAAACGTCGCTTCTAATCACACCGAATTGTTTGAAGGCGATTCACTTGAAGCTTTAAAAAGTACAACAACAATCGTCTTTACTTTGAATATGCTTCCCGGTTTGCCCATTAATAACGATAGCAAAGGTCGGATAATCCTAAAATCTAAATCTATATTTTATTTCAATATAGCTAAATCCATACCATGAGAAATTTAACTATGGTATTGGTTTTAATCACTTGGTTTTCGTTTGGGCAAAACAAACAAATACTTTATGGGTTTTCAGAAATACCCCAGGCATTACTGCTCAATCCGGGAGGTCAAATTAAAAATTCGGGTTTTATTGGCGTTCCGTTGCTTTCCCAGATCCACGCCAATGCCGGAACATCAGGTATAACGGTTTATGATGTATTTGCCGATAACGGCATCGATTTTAACGTGAAACTCCGTAAAGCCATTTATAATTCAAAAGCCAGAGATTTTGCAACCATTAACGAACAAATTGACATATTTTCGGGCGGTTTTGCCTTTGGGAGTTTGTTCGAGAAAAACGAATATTTAAGTTTTGGCCTTTATCAGGAGTTCGATTTTATTGGCTATTTCCCTAAAGATTACGCTGTTTTGGCATTAGAAGGAAACCAGAATAATATCAATAGGGTGTTCGATGCAAGCCATTTAAGTGTAAGTGCCGAGGTAATTTCGGTATTTCACGTGGGCTATAACAAAAAAGTGAACGAGCAATTCACCTATGGTGTTAGGGGCAAAATATATTCAAATATTGTAAATGTAAATTCCACAAAAAATAAAGGAAGCTTTGTTACGGTACAGGGCAACAACAATATTTATAACCATATTTTTAATTTGGATTTGGAATTGAGAAGTTCTGGTTTATCGAGTTTGAGAAATAGCAATTCAGATGCCATTGTTAAAGACATTAAAAAGCGCATGTTATTGGGCGGCGATTTGGGTTTGGGTTTCGATGTTGGATTCACTTATCAAATAGATAAGCAATGGTATGTGGATGCCAGTTTGTTGGATGTAGGCTTTATTAGCCATAAGAAAGATATTGAAAACTATTCCGTAAAAGGAACTTATGAATTTGAAGGGATCAATCCTTTTTTTTCAGAATTGGAAACAGGACAGACCGCCGATGGCTATTGGAGTAAGATTGAGGGTGAATTCAGCGATATTTTTGATGCGGATACCACGTACAATAAATTCACCACTTGGCGGCCCGTAAAGTTAAATGCTTCCTTAAATTATGCCTTCGGGAAAAAAAAAGAGAAGACATGCAACTGTATCAAAGAGAAAAAGGAATTTCAGAATGCTGTTGGCACACAATTATATGCCATCAACAGACCTAAGCAACCCCAAGCAGCCTTAACATTATATTATTACAGACGGTTGTTTAAAGGATTGTCCGCCAAAACAACCTATACCATAGATGCTTATTCATTTAGTAACATTGGTTTTGGGGTATCGGCAAATTTAGGGCCCCTCAATTTTTATATCATGGCAGATAATTTTTTGCAATATAAAAACATATATGATGCGCAAAGTGTATCTTTACAATTAGGTTTTAACTATATATTAAAGAAAAATGAAGACTAAAATTTCAGCACTACTTATTGCCTGTTTTATAACCATAAGTGTTTTTGCCCAAACCAATTTAAACAATTATAAATATGTGATTGTGCCAAATAGATATGATTTTTTAAAGGAAAAAGACCAATACCGGTTGAATTCCCTAACGCAGTTTTTATTCAATAAGTACGGTTTCCAGGCATTGATGGAAGGCGAAAAATATCCTGATGATTTAGTTAAGAACAGGTGTTTGGCCCTTAAATCGGATTTAGTTAAGGATTCAGGCATGTTCAAAACAAAATTGGCCATAGAACTTAAAGATTGCAACGATCAAATTGTTTACACTTCTGAAATGGGTGAAAGCAGAGAAAAAGAGTATGATAAAGCATATAATGAAGCCGTTAGGAATGCTTTTGAATCTATTGAAGCTTTAAATTACAAGTACGTGCCAAGTGCAGCAATAACCTCTGTTGCATCTCAAGAAGTAGTGCCCAATAATGAAGTTGCAAAAGAAATACAGCAACTGAAAGAAGAAATTGAATCTCTTAAAAAAGAAAAGGAAACAGTTGTTCAAATAGCAGAACCACAAGTTGTAGTGGTTGAAAAGGTGCCAGAAAAGCCAGTTCCAGCAAAAGTGCCCACCCAAGAAGTTGCCGTTAAAGAAGTTAAAACCATACCTAAAACCCAAAAAGTGGACGCTTCAGGGGTATTGTATGCCCAAGCCATAGACAATGGGTTTCAGTTGGTTGACAGTACGCCAAAAGTGGTTTATCGAATTAAAAAAACAGGAATGGCCGATGTGTTTTTAGTTGAAAGTAAAAATGCGACTCTGTACAAAAAAGGCGATGCTTGGATTTTGGAGTACTATGAAAACGATGTTTTAAAGCAAGACGTTTTGAATATTAAGTTTTAATATTTTTATCTAACATCTAACATCTAACATCTAACATCTAACATCTAATACCCATATTTGTCTTTCCAACGTTGTTTTAAGAAATCTCGATGGGCGTTTTCGCGGGCGTTATTTCCAGGGTCGTACAATTTCGTGTTTTTTACTTGTTCGGGCATAAACTCCTGATTGGCAAAATTATTCTCGTAGTTGTGGGCATATTGGTAGTTTTCGCCATAACCGAGCTCTTTCATGAGTTTGGTTGGCGCATTCCTGATTTCTAAGGGCACTGATAAATCGCCCGTTTTTTGCACCAATTGTTGCGCTTTGCCAATAGCCATGTAAGCAGCATTGCTTTTGGGCGAACAGGCTAAATAAGTAGCGCATTGGCTCAATAAAATTCTGGACTCGGGATACCCAATGGCAGAAACCGCCTGAAACGTATTGTTGGCAATAACCAGTGCGGTGGGATTGGCGTTCCCAATGTCCTCGCTGGATAAAATAAGCAATCTGCGGGCTATAAACTTGACGTCCTCACCACCTTCAATCATACGTGCTAACCAATACACCGCAGCGTTGGGGTCGCTACCGCGAATCGATTTTATAAACGCCGAAATAATATCGTAATGTTGCTCACCTGTTTTATCGTAACGAACTGTATTGTTCTGGATTTTTTGCAATACACTTTCATCCGTAATCACAATAGCATCTGTGTTTTCAGAAGTCACGATCAGTTCAAAAATATTCAACAGTTTTCTGGCATCACCGCCCGAAAGTCTTAAAAGGGCGTTGGTTTCCTTTAGCTTGATTTTTTTTTTGGATAAATAGGCGTCTTTTTCAATAGCGCGCTTTAAAAGCGTTTCTAAATCGTTTTTATCAAAAGCATTTAAAACATAAACCTGACAGCGCGATAAAAGTGCTGGAATCACCTCAAAACTTGGGTTTTCGGTAGTTGCCCCAATTAAGGTAATCCATCCTTTTTCAACAGCCTGCAATAGCGAATCTTGTTGCGATTTACTAAATCTATGAATCTCATCAATAAACAAAATAGGGTTTTTAGTAGTAAACAAGCTGCCACTTTGTTTTGCTTTCTCAATCACATCCCGAATATCTTTTACCCCGGAATTTATGGCACTAAGCGCATAAAATGGTCTGCCGGATTCAGAAGCTATTATGTTTGCCAATGTGGTTTTACCGGTTCCCGGTGGCCCCCAAAACACCATCGACGGAATCAAACCCTGTTTTAAATGCTGTGTTAAAACGCCATTTTTTCCAACCAAATGCGTTTGGCTCACATAGTCTTCCAAGGTTTTTGGGCGCAATCGTTCTGCTAAAGGTTCGTTCATAGTGTAAAATTAATTAATTCCTGTGAAAAGAGGAAGGTATTAACAATTTTTGAATTCAGAATTCAGAATTTTGGAAACTTTGAACTTCAAAACAACAACGTACTTTGATAGCTATTTGAACTGTGACTGAATACTGCGACTGAGACTGAAAACTGAACACTGCCATTTTAGCACAATCACAAAAGTTGGTTAACTATTTGCTATCTTTAATTCTATGAACAACCAAGACCATTTTAAATTTTCAACAGGCGTAGTAGCATACCCCATTTTTTTTGTGCTGACTATTTGGTTGGTGTTTTGGTTTGAGGTACGTTTTGGCTATAACTTTAGCAAGTATGGTATTTACCCAAAAACGCTATCAGGGTTGAAAGGTGTGGTATTCAGCCCGTTTATTCATGGTAGTATTCAGCATTTATATCATAACACCATTCCGTTGTTTGTATTGTCCATGGCATTGTTTTATTTCTATAGGAATATTGCTTGGAAAGTTTTAATATTTGGAATAATGGTTTCGGGTTTTTTAACCTGGTCTATGGGCAGACCATCCTATCATATTGGTGCCAGCGGATTAATTTACGTATTGGTGAGTTTTATTTTTTTTAAAGGTGTTTTCGCAAAACATTACCGTCTCATTGCGCTTTCATTATTAGTGGTTTTTCTTTACGGAAGTATGATTTGGTATGCATTGCCATTGGAAGAAGGCGTTTCGTGGGAAGGGCATTTATCAGGATTAATAACAGGATTATTGTTTGCTTTAATATTTAGGAAAGCCATAGCAAAACCAAAAAAATATGTATGGGAACAAAAAGATTTTAACGCAGCTGATGACCCCTTTTTAAAACACTTTGATGAAAACGGTAACTTTATTGAAAGTCTACAAGACGAAGGAGATGAGTTGCCTTCTGTCAATTATATTCATAAGAAGCACTTGGAAGATGGGAATTAGTTCGACAGTTTCAAGTTTGATGTTTTTGCCTCTCGAAGGGTTTTTTTTCACTCGCAAAGTCGCAAAGTTTTAAATTCGTCAATCGTCAATCGTCAATCCAAAATCGTCAATCGTCAATCGTCAATCGTTACTCGCTAATCAAATTTTTTTATTCTCTCGCAAAGGCGCAAAGTCGCAAGTTTTAAATTCGTCAATCGTTAATCGTAAATCGTCAATCGTTAATCGTCAATCGTCAATCCAAAATCGTCAATCGTCAATCGTTACTCGTCAATCCAAAATCGTCAATCCAAAATCGTCAATCGTCAATCGTCAATCCAAAATCGTCAATCGTCAATCATCAATCGTCAATCGTTAATCGTTAATCGTAAATCGTTAATTCTAAATCGTCAATCGTCAATCGTCAATCGTTACTTGCTAATCAAATTTTTTTATTCTCTCGCAAAGGCGCAAAGTCGCAAGTTTTAAATTCGTCAATCGTCAATCGTTAATCGTAAATCGTCAATCGTAAATCGTCAATCGTCAATCGTCAATCGTCAATCCAAAATCGTCAATCCAAAATCGTCAATCCAAAATCGTCAATCCAAAATCGTTACTCGTTAATCTCTCGTCTTTGTCTCACCACTTCATATAAAAAAGCACCACAAGCCACTGATACATTTAAAGATTCAATCTCGCCCAGTAAGGGTAGTTTTGCTTTGGCATCAACAACTTTTAAAATGGAAGGGTTAATACCTCTATCTTCCGAACCCATTATGATAGCACAAGGTTCGGTAAAAGAAACATCATATACTGTGTCATCTGTTTTTTCAGTTGCAGCTATCACTTTAATGCCCGAAGATTGCATATAAAAAACGGCATCTTTAATATGGTCTACCTTACAAATGGGAATTTTAAAAACCGCACCGGCACTTGTTTTAATAGTATCGCCATTTACGGGCGCACCGCCTTTTTTTTGAATGATGATGCCGTTAACACCTGTACATTCCGCAGTACGTATGATGGCACCAAAATTACGGACATCACTCAATTGGTCCAACAATAAAAATAAGGGTGTTTTGCCAGACCCCATAACGTTCATTACAAGTGTTTCCAAATCGTGGAATTCAATAGGAGAAATTTGCGCAACTACCCCTTGGTGGTTTTTATTGGTAAGCCGGTTTAATTTTTCAACCGGCACATACGATTTGTTAATCGAGTTTCTATTGAGTAGCGATTCCAATTCACTGAACAATTCCCCTTTTAGGCCTTTTTGCAAAAAAACCTTATCAATAGTTTCGTTTGCATTAATAGCTTCCATAACGGCACGTATGCCAAAAATTTGTGTTTGGTTTTCCATGAGGGTAAAGGTATGAAATGAATTTCAGGAGATAATAAATGTGGAATTTTATTTAATGTAAGCATACAAGATTAAAATCAAAAGAGGCTGTCTTAACTATTAAGACAGCCTCTTTAAAATTATAAATAAATAAACATTAATTCATATCCCACCAAACTGGTGTTGTAATATCACTAACAATAGTGGCATTGGCATTATACAATCTTTCAGATGAGGCACTTGGGAATCTCAAAGGGATTACAGTAATATTGTTCACTGCATTTGGGTTTACTTGTAAATTAGGAAATCCAGTTCTTCTGAAATCATTATAGGGCTCCATCGAAGAAAATAAAGCTATGTATTTATGTAGCATAATATTTTCTAAGGTTATCATCGGGTCTGCTGTTTGAGCAGCAACAAAAGCTGTTTTTTCTGCTAGTGTAATACTTGGTATTTCGGCGTCATCTTCTACAAAATAGCCCTTTAAAACCTCCATTTTGTCAATTGAAGCTTCTAAAGCCGCTTTAAGGGCCGCTTTAGCCTCTACATTCATATTTTTCCTTTTATATATTTCTGCTTCAATAAATTTAGACTCAACAAATGTAACTAAACCAATTGGTACCGTAGTACTAGAAATAGCAGGTCCTACTTTAGAGGTTGTTATTGTATTTATATCACCCACCGCATTTCCAGAATATCCCATATTGGCATCTAATGTGGCAAAAAAGCGTAATCTAGGATCATTCATATTTTTCATTGCATTAACGAAAAACCCACCCAATTTAATATAATTAGCTCTATTGTCCTCAAAATCTTTCCATTGGTTCTTACTGTTACCACCTCCAGAATTTGGAAAAACGGCATTCATATCATTTGCGTTACCAGTTAAGTTTGCACTATTCAAGAAACTTAATGCTTGGTCATAACCAGCTGGATTACGTAATGATACACGTAGTGCGTATCTTGCTTTTAAAACATAAGCCGCAGAAATCCATTTGTCGGTATTACCGCCAAAAATTAAATCGTCACTTCCAGGTAATATTTTGTTATTTGCACTAGCTCCTTTTGAGAGTAGCGCGATACCTTCATCTAAAAGGGTTTGAATACCTGCAATAACAGTTTCTTGAGTATCATAGCTTGGGTTACTGATTCCAGAACTAATAAGTCTTCCTGCTTCAGAAAAAGGAACGTCTCCCCATAAATCTGTAGCAACCCCAAAATTAAATGCTAATAAAATTTTGGCAATACCGTTATGGAAGTCATAACCTTCAGGAAAATCTGTAGTTATAACAATACCAGTACCTACTGTATTTGTATAAGTAGAACCCCATTCGTTTTCAATGGTCTGTTCAGTTACATTATAATTGGAATATTCACCAAATTGGCCTTCACTGGTCCCAGCAATATGTTGGGAAAACAGGGATGCTATTCTGGTATGGTTTCCGGTATAAACTGAAAACGTGCCCACTTGCATGGATGTAAGTAAAAGGTCTGGACTTACTGCTTCTGGGTCGTTTGGATTTATGGAGTATTTATCTAAATCACTTGAACATGAAGCCAATACAGTCATAAGTAATAATACTGCGCTATATTTTTTTAATATTTTTTTCATTTTCATTTTTTTAAAAAGTTAAACTAACGGTAAATCTGTAAGATTTTGACCCTGGATTATTAAAATAATCAAAACCACCTATATTCGATCCGGCACCTGTTAAACTAGTTTCTGGATCTACACCTTTATAATTAGTGTCTAACCATAAATTTCTAGCACTTAACGAAATCATAAGTCCTGTTATCCCTAATTGTTCAGTAACAGATTTATCAAAATTATAAGATAAAGAAACATCTCTTAACCTTACCCAATTAACATCTTCTACAAATTGTTCGGCAGCTGCGCCACCATCGCCTGCAAATTGGCTAAAATAAGAATTAGGACTTATTGCAATATCATTTGCAGTTCCATCAGCTTTAACACCAGGGATTATATAGGTGCCTTCTCTATTTTCAGCCGATTCTTGGGTCATACCAAATCTATTTAGCCTAGCATAAGTGCCATTATAAACGTCGCCTCCTTTTCTTATATCAAAGAAAGCAGATAAGCTAAAGTTGTTGTAGTTAAAAGTATTTCTAATACCGGCTGTCCATTCAGGGTTAGGGTCTCCTACACCACCCTGTATAGGTTCTACACTAGGAAGACCATTTGTTCCTATTAACAATTGTCCAGAATCATTTCTTTCCCATTTTGTTCCATAAAACACACCTACTGGTTGCCCTACAATGGCATAACTACCTATGGAAGTAAAAGCAGACTCAATACTTACTTCATTGACACCATCAGCCAAAGCTAAAGTTTTAGTTTTGTATTGTGAATAGTTTAAATTAAGGTTCCAAGTAAAATCACTACTTTTAATAATATCTCCTGATATTTGGAATTCAATACCCTTATTTTCCAATTCACCAGAGTTGTCGTAAGAAGCAGCGAATCCAGATGAGTTGGCAATTGGTCTGCTAATCAATATGTCCTCGGTTCTCTCTTTGTAGTAGGTAAAATCAAAATCAATTCTATTGAACATTTTTAATGCAAGGCCAAATTCTGTACCTATTTTTCTTTCAGGTTTCAAATTGGCACTTCCAAGAGTAGAAGAATATTGAAATCCATTTTGGGTCCCGTAAGGAAAACTTAATCCATTCGTAAATCCATCCGTTATGCTTGGAGACGTAAAGAAAGTTTTATTGTTATAAGGGATAGGGGTAATGCCTACTTCCGCATAAGATGCTCTTAATTTACCAAAATTCAACCAAGAGCTATCCAAACCTAAAGTCTCGGTAAATACCCATGATGCTGCGACAGAAGGGTAAAAGAACGTTCTGTTGTTTTCTCCAAATGTTGAACTACTTTCATTTCTTCCCGTAGCAGTAATATATAATTGCTTTGCAAAATCATATTTTACTTCAAAAAACAAGGCGGTACTAAATTCGTCTTGTTCGTAATTTGAAGCATATCTATTAGAAGTATTATTTAAATTATAATAGTCCTGAGATACAGCAAAACCTTCACCTCTTGCAAATACATTAGAAGAATTTTTATAAAAGATATTATACCCTGCTAAATATGAAATGACATTGTTATCATTAATATCAAATTCACCAGAAACAATAGCGTCTGCATAAAAATCTTTCTTTATTAAATCATTGTAATCAACTTCTCCAGATCCGTCACCTGAATTATTTTGAAAACTTGATACTGAAAATATTTGTCTTCTTTCATCGCTGTAGGCATCAATACCTGCTTTGTATGTAAAATTGAAATATTTAGAAAAATTTAGGCTTACAGAAGCATTTCCAAGCACTCTATTTACTTCAGAGTTAAACGGATTTCTGTAAACAGTAAAGAAAGGATTATCGTAAAAATCATTATATGAATTGTTAGTACCATCTGGGTTTTGGTAATTTCTGTTATCAAAATTAGGTGATGTTCTTAAAAGCCCTAGCATAACCCCTGCCACGTTGCTACCATTTTGGGCCGCTATATTTTTGGAATTTATGTAAGCCAGGGTGCCTTGATAGCTAAATACATCACTTACTTGGTTAGATCCAGAAATTCTGGCAGAAATTCTTTTGAATTCGGTATTAGGAATCATTCCTCCTTGGTCGGTGCGCTCAACAGAAAATCTAAAAGTAGATTTTTCCCCACCACCTGTAGCAGATGCTGTTGTTGTATTTGTTAAGCCGGTTTTGAAAAAATTACCTACATTATCAAAAACTTCAAAATTACCATTTGCTATTTTTGGACCCCAAGAAGTTGAAGAGTTAGGATTAAAATTCCCTCCGGAACCTTGGGCGTATGAAGATTGCAAAGCAGGTAATTGGCTTACCTCATTGAATTCAACCGTTTGGGATAATTTTACTCCAAGACCGGTTCCTTTTTTCCCTTTTTTTGTAGTGTATATGATAACCCCATTACCAGCTCTACTACCATATAGTGCAGCAGCAGAAGCACCTTTCAGGATTGTCACTGATTCTACGTCATCGGGGTTAATGTCAATTGCTCTGTTAGAGTTATTAACTCCTTGCAAATTTGCGTTGAAAGGGTAATCTCTTCCAGCAGATTGATCGGTGTCATTGTTGATCGGTATACCGTCAACAACAATAAGTGGCTGGGTTTCTCCACTAAAAGTGGATGCACCTCTTATCACTATTTTAGATGAAGCACCTGGTGTTCCAGAAGATCCAATTACGGATAATCCTGCCACCTTTCCTGCTAGCGCCTGAATTGGGTTTACCTCTGGTACTCTTTCAAATTCTTCTTGCCCGATTTCCGAAACGGCATACCCTAAAGCTTTTTTCTCTCTGGTAATACCTAATGCTGTAACTACAACTTCTTCAAGAGCGGTAGCATCTTCCAATAATTGTTGGTTTATTGTGTTGGATGATCCAACCCGAACTTCTTTGGTGGTATATCCCACAAAACTAAACACAAGAGCAGCCCCTGTATTTGCTTTAATCGAATATTTACCATCAAAATCTGTTGAAGTACCTGAAGAAGTACCTTTTACTAAGACTGTTGCCCCAGGAAGCGGTAAACCAGATGCATCTGTTACTGTTCCTGAAATAGTCCTTTCTTGTGCGAACGTTAGTTGCACGACAAACGCTAACAATAGCGTTAGAATTCCACTAAACTTTGTTTTCATTTTATAATTATTTGAATTAGTCAATGCCAAAAATCATAATAAAAAGTTAATAAAACAATAAATAATGGTTAAAATTTATCGTTTAAGGTTAAATTTTAAGAAATTGATTATTAAATACTAGAAATTTGCCGTTAAACTGAGGTGTATTTTAGAATTTGACAGTTTAAATTGGGTATTCTCAGTTTTGCCGTTGGCGTAATTGAATTTTAATAAGCCCGATTTGGTCAAAATACCAAATCCGAACCCAAAACCATAAAGCTTTTCTTTAATATTAGAAATTTTATTTTCAAAATATGCAACATCGGTAATGGAATGAATATACATGGCGTTGTTTAACTGGTATCGGTACTCGGTATTGATTAACCCAAAAAGCGAGGCATAAATGCTGTTCTCTTCAAACCCTCTTATGGAATTGATGCCCCCAAAGCGCAACAATTCGTTTTCAAAATACGTTTTTGAATTTAAAGTGGCACTATTTACCCTAAAATAAACACTGTTCTTTAAGTTTAAATTGAAGATTTTAAAACCGTCCATACTCAATAAGGATTGTTTTTCCGGTTGTTCCAGTTGGATTCTTTTTCCAAAATCACTTTCAAAATACAGCGTGGTGTTTACTGGAAACAGCGGATTGTTTATTTGGGATTTTATATATTGGTACGCCAAGGAGTAATAAGTGGTCTTGTAATCCAATATGGATAACGTGGTGCTTTCATTGAGCAAATTGTTTGATTGCGTTGAAAGAATGCCCGTATAAATTTTGTGTTGAGGATTTATTTGGTAGTGTAATTTGGCCGATTGGTTAACCGTTGTAAACGATGAATCCCGTTTAAAAATCCGTAATTGTAAATCCATACCAATGGGAGATTTAAACAAGTATGGCAATGTTAAGTTGGTTTCAAATGTTTTTTGGTCGTTTTCATCGCTTTTGTACAACAATTTGAATGATTCGCCATAATTTAGGTTATTCGTGAGGTTTAAATTTATAAAGCCATTAAATTCCAATTTATTGGTGTCCTCATTGGTGCCAAACCCTAAAAAACCATCAAACGCATTGCTTTTAACTTTTTTGAGATATAGATATAAGCTTGTGGAATCTTTTGAAAACAACACTTCGGGCGGTTTCGCTTCACTGGCAAATTTCAGATTGTTTAATTGTTGCGTTTTGTTTTTTATAACGTTCAAATTGAAAGTCTGTTTTGGCTTGATTTTTAAATAGTATTTTAAATAGGAGCGGGGAAATTTGTCGTACCCTTTAATGATGATGTTATTTACGATCCTTTTTTGTTCGTTCGATTCTAAAACTAAGTTTGCCGATACATTTGAAGCCTCCTTAATTTCTATGTTTGATAACCGCAATTTTGAGAAGGGAAGTCCTTTTTCCGAAATTTTGGAATTGATATAATTCAAGGCATTTTCAACCTTGCTGAATTCCAATATAAAATAAGCATCTGAGATTTTTTTTGAAACTGAAGCCAAAACTTTAGAATCAACAACCGATTTGTCATAATATATATACAGGGTGCTGTACTTTTTTTTCAGAAAGAATTTCGCTGAAAAAACAGAATCGTTAATCCTGTTGATATGTGTCAGTTCATTTTCAATATAACCCATTTTGTAAAGTCTGTTTTGAAGGGAATCCACTTCACTTGTAATGGATGCGTAATTTCCGTGCTGCTTTCTATAGTTTAAAGAGTCTAAAACACGGTTTTCAGCATCATTTTCTCCTTTGATTCTGAGGTGCAGGTTTTGCCCCAT
Source organism: Mariniflexile sp. (assembly GCF_052728615.1). Lineage (NCBI taxonomy): Bacteria > Pseudomonadati > Bacteroidota > Flavobacteriia > Flavobacteriales > Flavobacteriaceae > Mariniflexile > Mariniflexile sp. The sequence continues at coordinate 61,566 of NZ_JBFVFE010000013.1, forward strand.
TATTTCGGAAGAAAAAAGCAGATATATAATAAGGAGTAAGAAAGGTGTTTTTTGCACGTAATAATATAAAATTCCAAATTCCAAAAATCTTTTTTGTTAGCGACTGGTTTCTGAACGCTGATTGGTGGGTTTAAGTAAACAAAAAAATCTAGATTCTAGATTTTAGACTAAAAAAAAAGAAACTTCACTTATCATATAAACAGTCTAGTCCCTATCGTCTATTTAGTTAGCTAATCCCTTTTCCTTTTAAATAAGTTTCAGGTGTTAAAACCGCTAACTTACTCTTTGAAAAGTCTTTTATGTTTCTAGTTAATATGATTTTTATTTTCCCATATTCTATTGCAGAGAAATTTTGCAAAGCATCTTCAAAATCCTTAAATTCAGAATTTAACGCACTTAAAACAACATCTTTATCCATTCTGATAATATCAATAATACTGAGAAGTTGTTTTATTTTTTCAACAATAATTTCATGCTTAGCCGTTTTTCTAAGCAAATAATATACATTGGAAATTATTACAGGAGTTGTAAATCCATTTAATTTTTTTTGTTCACAGAGATTTAGGATTTCTGAGGAAAACGCTGCAAATGGTTTTCTATCAAAGAAAAAATCCATTATTACATCCGTGTCTATTAGAATATGATCCATTTATAAATATTTTTCTTCTAAACGGTTTCTGAGTTCTTTTTTATAATCCATATTTTTAGGCATCTTAAAGGAGCCTTTTAAAGATTCAGTAATGGGGCTAAGTTTTTCCCCTGGATTTTTTATCTCTTCCTTAGTAAGGATTTTTAAATAAGTCTCAATGATATCAGATAAACTACGGTTTTTACTTTTCGCATAGTTTTTAGCTCTTTCAATTATTTCTCTTTCTATGGTTAAAGTCAATTTTGTGTTCATGATAATAAACTTTTGAATTGTTATTTACAAAGATAAAAAACACACTTTAATTATGCGTGTTTTTATTTTTATATTTGCACGTGTCATTTTCCGCTTTTAGCTTAGATCTATAAGATACTTGATTTCTAGAGCCTAGATTTTAGAAAAAAAATGTTAATTTTCAAGTTTTATAATAACAGTCTAGTCTCTAGCATCTATAAGTCTAGCATCTGTTTTTCCTTGTAAATCTAACGGAAAAAGAACACATATAATATGGTACATAAAATAAATTTGAAATTCTGTTAAAAATTAATGAAGTAGGATTTGAATTTTACATTTTAATTTCTACCTTTGCAGCCCTCTTAAAAGAGGATTTTAAAATTTATATAGAATATATATGCCAACAATTTCACAATTAGTACGAATAGGAAGAACCAAAATAATCAAGAAGAGTAAATCGGTTGCTTTAGATTCGTGTCCACAACGTCGTGGGGTTTGTACGCGTGTTTACACTACAACACCAAAAAAACCTAACTCAGCAATGCGTAAAGTTGCAAGGGTAAGGTTAACAAATGGTAACGAGGTAAATGCATACATCCCAGGTGAAGGTCACAATCTACAAGAGCACTCGATAGTATTGGTTAGAGGTGGAAGAGTAAAAGATTTACCGGGAGTTAGGTATCATATCGTTCGTGGCGCATTGGACACCGCAGGTGTTGCAGGTAGAACACAACGTAGATCGAAGTACGGCGCTAAACGTCCAAAACCAGGACAAGCACCAGCAGCGGCACCAGCAAAAGGTAAGAAAAAGTAAAACAAAGTTAGAGGTTAAAAGTTAAAAGTTGGGAACAACCAATAACCAATAACCAATAACCAACAACTCAAAAGAAGACATGAGAAAAAGAGCAGCAAAAAAGAGACCGCTTTTACCAGATCCACGTTTTAACGACCAGTTAGTAACCCGGTTCGTTAACATGATGATGTGGGATGGAAAGAAGTCTGTGGCCTTTAAAGTATTTTATGATGCGATTGACATTGTAGAAACAAAAAAAACAACCGAAGAAAAAACAGCTTTAGAAACTTGGAAAGATGCTTTATCTAACGTGATGCCCCACGTAGAAGTACGTAGTCGTCGTGTTGGTGGTGCAACATTCCAAATTCCAATGCAAATACGTCCAGACCGTAAAGTATCTACTGCAATGAAATGGCTAATTAGCTATTCCCGTAAAAGAAACGAAAAATCTATGGCACAACGTTTAGCTTCCGAAATTTTAGCAGCAGCTAAAGAAGAAGGAGCAGCCGTTAAGAAACGAGTAGATACCCACAAAATGGCAGAAGCTAACAAAGCATTCTCTCACTTTAGATTTTAATAGGAAATGGCAAGAGATTTAAGATATACAAGAAATATAGGTATTGCTGCTCACATTGATGCTGGTAAAACAACAACAACAGAGCGGATACTTTATTACACAGGAGTTTCCCATAAAATAGGGGAGGTACATGATGGTGCCGCCACTATGGACTGGATGGAGCAAGAGCAAGAGCGTGGTATTACTATTACATCGGCAGCTACAACTTGTGAGTGGATTTTCCCAAGAGTAAATGGAGAGCCAACGGACGATTCAATAGAATATCATTTTAATATTATTGATACCCCTGGTCACGTTGATTTTACTGTTGAAGTAAACCGTTCATTACGTGTATTGGATGGTTTGGTATTCTTGTTTAGTGCAGTTGATGGTGTGGAGCCACAATCTGAGACTAACTGGAGATTGGCTGATAACTACAAAGTGCCACGTATTGGTTTCGTAAATAAAATGGACCGCCAAGGCGCCAATTTTATGGAAGTGTGCCAACAAGTAAAAGACATGTTGAAATCCAACGCGGTGCCAATCGTTTTGAACATTGGTGACGAAATCGATTTTAAGGGAATTGTCGATTTAGTGAAAAACAGAGCGATTGTATGGCATGATGAAACCCAAGGGGCAACCTTTGATGTTATCGACATACCGGAAGAGCTTAAAGCTGAGGCAAAAATGCTTCGTGGTAAACTTATTGAAGAAGTTGCTGCGTATGATGAAAACTTGCTTGAGAAATATATGGAAGATGAAGATTCCATTACTGAAGACGAAGTGCACGCTGCACTTAGAGCTGCGGTAATGGATATGTCCATCATCCCCATGATTTGTGGTTCTTCATTCAAAAATAAAGGGGTTCAGTTCTTATTGGATGCTGTATGCCGTTATTTGCCTTCTCCAATGGATAAGGAAGGAATTATTGGAACACATCCTGATACGGGGGCTGAAATATTGCGTAAACCATCTGTAAATGAACCGTTTGCTGCATTGGCATTTAAAATTGCTACCGATCCTTATGTGGGTCGTTTGGCATTCTTCCGTGCCTATTCAGGTCGTTTAGACGCCGGTTCTTATGTATTGAACAACCGTTCAGGAAATAAAGAACGTATTTCTAGAATCTATCAAATGCATGCTAACAAGCAAAATGCTATCGATTTTATCGAAGCAGGAGATATTGGAGCAGCTGTAGGATTCAAATCCATCAAAACAGGAGATACTTTATCAGATGAAAAACATCCAATAGTTTTAGAAAGCATGAACTTCCCCGATCCCGTAATCGGTATTGCGGTAGAGCCTAAAACGAAGGCGGATGTTGATAAATTAGGTATGTCCTTGGCGAAGTTAGCTGAGGAAGATCCAACCTTTACAGTGAGAACGGATGAAGCTTCAGGACAGACCATTATTTCTGGAATGGGTGAGCTTCACTTAGATATTATTGTGGATCGTTTACGTCGCGAATTTAAAGTGGAAGTAAACCAAGGTGCACCACAAGTAGAATATAAAGAATCTATTACGCGTAAAGCGGAGCATAGAGAAGTTTATAAAAAACAATCTGGTGGTCGTGGAAAATTTGCGGATATCGTATTTACATTGGAGCCAGCCGAAGAAGGTAAAATTGGATTGGAGTTTGTTTCTGCAATTAAAGGTGGTAACGTTCCTAAGGAATTTATCCCTTCCATTGAAAAAGGATTTAAACAAGCCATGCAAAACGGCCCATTGGCAGGATACGAAGTGGATGCCATGAAAGTAACCTTAAATGATGGTTCGTACCATGATGTGGATTCGGATGCATTATCTTTTGAATTGGCTGCTAAGTTAGGTTTTAAAGCCGCTGCAAGAGCAGCTAAAGCCGTCATTATGGAACCTATCATGAAATTGGAGGTTATTACTCCAGAAGAAAATATGGGTGATATTGTAGGTGATTTGAATAGACGTCGCGGACAAGTAAATGATATGGGCGATCGTGCAGGAGCAAAAACTGTAAAAGCAACGGTGCCATTATCTGAAATGTTTGGTTATGTAACTACATTAAGAACATTATCATCTGGTCGTGCAACATCAACTATGGAATTTTCACATTATGCCGAAACACCTTCAAACATATCTGAAGCAGTTATTAAAGCAGCTAAAGGCGAACAATCGTAAAATTTAAGAACATGAGTCAAAAAATAAGAATAAAATTAAAGTCTTACGATCACAATTTAGTAGATAAATCTGCTGATAAGATTGTTAAAACAGTAAAAAGCACCGGTGCGGTGGTAACAGGGCCCATTCCATTACCAACAAACAAGAAAATATTTACAGTGTTGCGTTCGCCACACGTAAATAAAAAAGCCAGGGAACAATTTCAATTAAGCTCTTACAAGCGTTTATTGGACATTTATTCTTCGTCTTCAAAAACCATTGATGCGTTGATGAAACTTGAATTGCCAAGTGGTGTTGAAGTAGAGATTAAGGTTTAGTAATAACCTGCGAAGGCAGGCATCTCTAGGTCCGGCGTCAATGTCCATTGATTAAGGGATCCCCGCATTCGCGAGGATAAACATGTCCTTGAGCAAGGTTAAGGAAAAATGGTAAAAACACATTCAGGGTTGAACGTATTTCGGCCCTGAATTTTTTTGGATAGGAATGTTGAATGGGATTTCAACAAAATAGTAATAATTTAAGATTTCTTTTAATAAATTTTAAAAAGCGAAATAATGTGAAAATTATTTCGCTTTTTTTTTGATAATTAATACCGTGTTGGTCACGATGCCTTATTTAGAAGAGCTTTTCAAAATAAATGCAAATCAGTTTGTCATAAAAAGTTTGACCATTTTGATTTTTAAATTTAATGATATGAAGAGAAAGACCTCACTTTTTTAGGTTTACTATCATAATTTTCAAAAGTAATATCCTAAAATCCCAACACAATAAAACGGCTTTTAAATTTTAGTTCCATTCGCCTTTTCTACTTGTTTCAGAATCTGTCAGCCCCGATATCTATCGGGATTAAAAACCTGAAGAGGTCTCAATCTCAGTAACATTACTATCCTTTTAATGAAAGCCAGACTATTTTTTTGTCATGTACTAGAAAATCCTTCTTTACAAAACCAGGCATTTTTTTGAAATTGATGCAATCTCTAAAAAGTTTATAGAAGCCTACAAATAACTTTAAGGCTTTGGTGTTTAGGAATAAAAATCTTTCTATTTTTGCTTTTTAGTGCTCTAATAATAACAAATTAAAAACCTTAAAAATGCTTCAACTGGTAACCCAAACTATAGAATCCATTCAAAATAACAAACAACTTTCAAGTGCCGAAATAGAAAATGCAAAACAGGTTTTTGAAGACTATACACATGTTATCTTATCGGAAGGGGCAAAAAAAATCACGCTGCAAATTGAAAACGGCAAAGAGCCATTGTTGGTACAAATTAGCCTCGACGACCAGGACAGGTTGATCGCAAAGATTAATGATAAACATGAAGAATGGAATATTTATAGTCTGGTAGCCTTGTTTGTTATAGAGGAGGAATTTAAAGATAAAACACTTTCAGAAGGGATTAAATACACGCGTGAAGGCATGCGAAAAAGAGTGCTTGATGAACGTATGGACAAAGCTAAAAAAGCCAGTTATAAAGTGCAATTGGCCAACAATCTATATGGAGAACATACACTTATTAACGAAAAAGGGCACACTTATAAAATTACCATTCACAATTTTAAGGACAAAACGGGTTATATCAATAATATTGATTGGAAAACCAATAAGCTGGGAACTACCAAGCACATCATGTATTTATTTAATTACCTTGAAGAAAACCCAACCCAAACCCAAAAATTACAAAAAACATTTCCCTTTATAGACATTTATACAGACCCGCTAAACGATTACAGAATATCATGGTTTTATCCTGAAACATTGGATCCATTTGAAGAAAAATTGCTAAAATCATACTTTAAGAACCAAACGTTTATTGAAGACTCGCAATTACCCTCATTTTTTTCATTCATTAATAAGGCGCGTGATTTTGAGCGTATAAAAATACGTGAAGAAGTTTTTGGAAAAATGGAAACTTATTTTGAAATAAATGAGCTGGAACAAAGAAAACTACAAACTACATTAAACTTTGATGGCATAAAAGCCACCCTCTACCCATACCAAAAAGAAGGGGTGGCTTTTTCGGTATTTAAAAAAGCGGTTATTATTGCCGATGAAATGGGGCTTGGAAAAACATTGCAAGCCATTAGTACCGCTATTTTAAAAAAGGATATTTTCAGTTTCAAAAAAACACTGGTAATTTGCCCAGCATCTGTAAAAAACCAATGGAAAAATGAAGTGTTAAAGTTTACGAACGAAAAAGCTGTTGTTATAGAAGGTTTCCCCGATGAGAGAAATGCTTTGTATCTAAACGATGGTAGTTTTTTCCATATCATAAATTATGAAACCGTATTACGTGATTTGCCTTTTATAAACAAGGCCCATTATGATTTTGTAATATTGGATGAGGCGCAAAAAATTAAAAATTATGAAACCAGAACAGCCAATGCCGTAAAAAACATACGAAAAAAACACGCCTTGGTCATAACAGGCACGCCTTTGGAAAACAAACTCTTGGATTTATATTCGATTGTTCAGTTTTTAGATCAAGATTTTTTAAGTCCCCAATGGGAGTTTTCATATCAACACTGCATTTTTGATGCCAATTATAAAAATAAAATCAATGGCTATTACAACCTTCAAAATTTAAAGGAACGTTTAAATGGCATTCTTTTAAGGAGGGAAAAACAAGAAGTGTTCGAGCAGTTGCCCAATGTTATTCAGAAAGACATTTTTGTTGGCCTTTCCAGCGAACAAGCAGATTTGCACAGCAGTTTTGCAAGAGGCATTGCGTCTATTTTAGCAAAAAAATTTAAAACCACTTTCGACTGGCAAAAGCTTATGCACCTACTTACCAATATGCGAATGGTTTGCGATTCCACCTATTTGATTGACAAAGAAACCCATCACTCTCCAAAATTAGCAGAACTAAAAAATATTCTATTGGAAAAGTTGGCCATAAAAACCACTCCAACAAAAATCATTATATTTTCAGAATGGGTAACCATGCTAGCCATTATTGGCGATATGCTTAAAAAAGAGGGCATCGTTTTTACGAAATTAACAGGAAAAGTGCCTGTAAAAAAACGAGGGGAACTGATCAAGGAGTTTGAGAATAATCCTGAGTGTAAAGTGTTTCTTTCTAGCGAATCTGGGGGTGCAGGTTTAAACCTTCAAGTGGCCGATACGGTAATCAATTTTGAACTACCATGGAATCCGGCCAAAAAAAACCAGCGTATTGGACGGATAGACCGGATTGGGCAAAAAAAACAAAAACTACATGTGTTTAACCTGTTGTCCTATAATTCCATTGAAATGAAAATTGCGACGGGCTTGCTGTTAAAGCAAAACCTTTTTGAAGGCGTCTTAAACGCTGGAAGCTTTACCGATGAAGTTGATTTTTCAGAAAAAGGAAAATCACAATTTATGCGACAACTTGAGGAGGTTATAAAAGCAGATGGTTTTTCGGGAGGTTTTGAAGAAGATGTTGTTATAGAAGCCCAAGAAGATGACGAGCTGCAAGAGCTTCTTTCGGGCGTAAATGAAGAACAAGAAAACAACAATGATGTAGAGAACAAGGTGATAGAACCCTCCTTTACTGAAAATGCAACCACTTCTAAAAGAGAAGCAAACTTGGACCAAATGGAAGAAGTTATGATTAAGGGAATGGAATTTTTAACAGGTATTTATAAAATGAGTACCGGTCAGGAAATAGCTAAGGAAGGCAAACCCACAGTGAAAGTGAACAAAGAAACAGGAGAGGTTTCCATTACGTTTAAGATGGACATTTAAGGTTGTGAATGGATAAATAACTGTTACATTTATTAATCTTCACTAAAATTTAGAATATATTGTCTTTATCACATGGTCATGATAAAGTTCCCCAAATGTAATCACCTTATAAAATATTGGTTTCTGCAAGACGTGAAAAAAAGTCAAAACTAGTAGCTGATAACCAATAACTTAAGAATAAAAACAGCAATTTTTATTTTATGGACGGAGTGTCCTCATTATTTTTTTGACAGGTGCTAAAAATAACTGAATAATAATTTGGATTAATATATAAAAAGTCACTAAATTTGCACCTCGTTAAAAATAGCTTTGAAATGGATTACTTGGCAAAAGTATCTTTTTCATAAAATTTTTAAACACATGTCCTAAGCTGCGAGCGAGGGAAAAACGGAAAAATACAATTCAGGGACGAAAGGTATTTTGTCCCTGAAATTTTTTATAAAGACGTTATATATAACGTTTCGTAAATAGAGTAATAATTAATAATCAAGATTGAAGGTTTAATCGGAAGAGTTCCGAAATCGTAAATCAACAATCGTAAATCTAAAATTAAAATGTCTGGGTTAATTGGAAAAAAAATCGGTATGACCAGCATCTTCGATGAAAATGGAAAAAACATTCCATGTACAGTAATCGAAGCTGGGCCATGTATCGTTACCCAAGTCAGAACTGAAGAAATTGACGGCTATAAAGCGGTTCAATTAGGTTTCGATGACGCGACAGAAAAAAGTGCCACCAAAGCAGACCTAGGTCATGCTAAGAAAGCAGGGACTTCTGTAAAACGCAAAATCGTTGAATTCAAAGGTTTTGATAAGGAGTACAAATTAGGTGATGCAATCACTGTTGAACACTTTACAGAAGGTGAATTTGTTGATATCGCCGGTATATCAAAAGGAAAAGGATTCCAAGGGGTTGTAAAACGCCATGGATTTGCTGGTGTAGGGCAAGCTACCCACGGCCAGCACAACCGTTTAAGGGCCCCTGGTTCTGTGGGCGCTGCATCGTATCCTGCGCGGGTTTTTAAAGGAATCCGTATGGCAGGAAGAATGGGCGGAGATACCGTAAAAGTTGAAAATTTAAGAGTTTTGAAAGTAGTGGCAGATAAAAACCTACTCGTTGTTAAAGGTTGTGTGCCTGGACATAAAAACGCTTATGTAATTATCAGAAAATAATGAAAGTAGCAGTTTTAGATATAAACGGAAAAGATACAGGTAGAAAGGCAGACCTTTCTAAAGATGTATTTGCTATTGCCCCTAATAACCACGCGGTATATTTGGATGTTAAACAATATTTGGCAAACCAAAGACAAGGAACCCACAAAGCGAAAGAGCGTGCTGAGATTTCTGGAAGTACGCGTAAGATTAAAAAGCAAAAAGGAACTGGTACCGCAAGAGCTGGTAGTATTAAATCTGGAGTTTTTAAAGGTGGGGGTCGTATGTTCGGTCCAAGACCAAGAAGTTATAGCTTCAAATTGAATAAAAACGTGAAGCGTTTGGCACGTAAATCGGCCTTAAGCATCAAAGCAGGTGAGCAATCCATTGTAGTGTTGGAAGATTTTAATTTTGACACCGTAAAAACTAAAAATTTCACAGCTGTTTTAAAGGCATTAAACCTAGAAAACAAAAAATCTTTGTTTGTGTTGGGCGGGCCAAATAATAATGTATATTTGTCATCGCGCAATTTGAAAGGTTCTGAAGTTATAACTTCTTCAGAATTAAACACTTACAAGATTTTAAATGCTAATCAAGTGATTCTTTTGGAAGGTGCTTTAGAAGGAATTGAAACAAACTTAAGTAAATAGAAACCATGAGTATCTTAATTAAACCTATAATCACAGAAAAAGCGACAGCAAATAGCGAGTTGAGAAACTGCTATACGTTCTCGGTGAACACAAAGGCGAACAAGGTAGAAATCAAAAAAGCGGTGGAAGCTGCTTATGGTGTTTCTGTTAAAAAAGTTCGTACTATAAATGTCCGTCCAGATAGGAGTACCAAGTTTACAAAAACGGGTATCCAACATGGTAAAACAAATGCTGTTAAAAAAGCAATTGTACAACTGGCGGAAGGTGAAATGATTGATTTATACAGTAACATGTAATTAAAGACCAATGTCAGTAAGAAAATTAAAACCAATCACCCCAGGACAGCGATTTAGAGTAGTCAATGGATTTGACGCCATTACTACTGATAAGCCGGAGAAAAGTTTAATAGCTCCGCATAAAAAGTCTGGTGGTAGAAACAGTCAAGGAAAAATGACCATGCGCTATATAGGTGGGGGTCATAAAAAAAAGTATCGTATTATCGATTTCAAACGTAACAAAGCTGGAATTCCTGCGGAAGTTAAGTCTATCGAATACGATCCAAACAGAACCGCTTTTATCGCATTATTGAACTATCAAGATGGCGAAAAAAGATATATCATTGCACAAAACGGTTTGCAAGTTGGTCAAACAGTGGTTTCGGGAGAAGGTGCAGCACCAGAAATTGGTAATGCTATGCCGCTTAGCCAGATTCCATTGGGAACTATTATTTCTTGTGTTGAGTTACGTCCGGGCCAAGGAGCCATTATGGCTCGTAGTGCTGGTGCTTTTGCCCAATTAATGGCAAGAGATGGTAAGTTTGCAACTATTAAATTACCTTCCGGGGAAACAAGATTGATTCTTGTTAATTGTTTGGCAACTGTAGGTGTGGTTTCCAATTCAGACCATCAATTGTTAGTATCTGGTAAAGCAGGTAGAACAAGATGGTTGGGAAGACGTCCACGTACCAGACCAGTAGTAATGAATCCTGTTGATCACCCTATGGGAGGTGGTGAAGGTAAATCTTCCGGAGGACATCCACGTTCTAGAAAAGGTATACCGGCTAAAGGATATAGAACCCGTTCTAAAAAGAATGCAAGTAATAAATATATTGTAGAACGTAGAAAGAAATAAGACATGGCAAGATCATTAAAAAAAGGACCTTACGTTCATTATAAATTAGATAAAAAAGTGGCAACGAATGTTGAAACCAACAAAAAAACAGTCATCAAAACTTGGTCTAGAGCCAGTATGATTACGCCGGATTTTGTTGGACAAACCATCGCAGTGCACAATGGCCGCCAATTTGTACCGGTATATGTTACTGAGAATATGGTAGGCCATAAATTAGGGGAATTTTCACCAACACGTTCATTCCGTGGGCATGCAGGTGCTAAAAATAAAGGTAAAAAGTAGTAAGCTATGGGAAGTCGTAAAAAACAAATGGCAGACGCTATTAAGGAAGCAAAAAAAGATATTGCTTTTGCAAAACTTAATAACTGTCCTACATCACCGAGAAAAATGCGTTTAGTAGCCGATTTGGTAAGAGGCGAAAAAGTAGAAAAAGCACTTTATATTTTAAAGTTCAACCAAAAAGAAGCTTCTGGTAAGTTGGAGAAATTGCTTTTATCGGCAATTGCCAACTGGCAATCCAAAAACGAAGACGCTAGCATTGAAGACGCTGAATTGGTTGTAAAGGAAATTAGAGTAGATGGCGGTGCCATGTTAAAAAGATTGCGTCCGGCACCTCAAGGTCGTGCACACAGAATTAGAAAACGTTCAAACCACGTAACCATCGTAGTTGGAGCCAACAATAACACACAAAGCTAAGATAGAAGTATGGGACAAAAAACAAATCCAATCGGAAATCGCTTAGGGATTATCAGAGGATGGGAATCCAACTGGTACGGAGGAAATGATTATGGAGATAAGCTTGCCGAAGACGATAAAATTAGAAAATACGTACACGTACGTTTATCTAAAGCTAGTGTAAGTAGAGTAATTATTGAGAGAACTTTAAAACTTGTAACCGTTACTATCACAACGGCGCGTCCTGGTATCATTATCGGGAAAGGTGGCCAAGAGGTAGATAAGTTAAAAGAAGAGCTTAAAAAAATTACCGGTAAAGAAGTTCAGATCAACATCTTTGAAATCAAGAGACCTGAACTGGATGCATTTTTAGTAGGAACTAGCATTGCACGTCAAATTGAAAACAGAATTTCATACCGTCGCGCCATTAAAATGGCTATTGCTGCTACCATGCGTATGAATGCTGAAGGAATTAAAGTTCAAATCAGTGGTCGTTTGAATGGTGCTGAAATGGCACGTTCAGAGCACTACAAAGAAGGACGTATTCCTTTATCAACCTTTAGAGCCGATATTGATTATGCACTTGTTGAGGCACACACTACTTATGGTAGATTGGGTGTGAAAGTGTGGATTATGAAAGGTGAAGTATATGGTAAAAGAGAACTTTCTCCGCTAGTTGGATTGTCCAAAAAGCAAGGGAAGGCAGGTGCAGGAGCAGCACCACGTGGGGGAAATAATTCCAAACCACGTCGTAGAAAGTAATTTTTTATAAAGTAAAGAAACATGTTACAGCCTAAAAGAACAAAATTCCGTAAGCAACAAAAAGGACGTATGAAAGGTCTTTCCCAAAGAGGGCACTTACTTTCAAACGGAACTTTTGGTATAAAATCACTCGAGTCTGAGTTTTTAACATCACGTCAAATAGAAGCTGCGCGTATTGCCGCTACACGTTACATGAAAAGAGAAGGGCAACTTTGGATCAAGATATTTCCAGACAAGCCAATCACAAAGAAACCTCTTGAAGTACGTATGGGTAAAGGTAAAGGTGCCGTTGAATATTGGGTAGCCGTTGTTAAACCGGGAAGAATGCTTTTTGAAGTTGGAGGAGTGTCATTGGAAATCGCAAAAGAAGCGTTACGTTTGGCAGCACAAAAACTTCCAGTGAAAACTAAGTTTATAATTGCAAACGATTACGAAGCATAATTTATTTGATATCATGAAATGAGCTGTTAATAATTTTCAGGTTAACGAAAAATATAAATAGCGAATGACATCTGACAAATTTAAAAAAAACAAAAATCACAGATGAAACAATCGGAAATTAAAGAATTATCTGTAGCTGAGTTACAAGAGAAACTTAGTGAAACAAAAAAGAGTTATTCAGACCTAAAATTGGCGCATGCAATATCTCCTTTAGAAAATCCAATTCAACTGCGTAACATAAGACGTTCAGTAGCTAGAGTTGCGACCGAATTAACTAAAAGAGAATTACAATAATTCTGCTACAAGATGGAAACAAGAAATTTAAGAAAAGAACGTATAGGAGTTGTTACTAGTAACAAAATGCAAAAATCAATAGTTGTTGCGGAGGTTAAAAAAGTAAAACACCCTATGTATGGTAAGTTCGTGTTAAAAACAAAAAAATATGTTGCGCACGACGAAACGAACGATTGCAATATTGGGGATACGGTAAGGATCATGGAAACACGGCCTTTAAGTAAATCTAAATGTTGGAGATTAGTTGAAATCATAGAAAGAGCTAAATAATTATGGTACAGCAAGAATCAAGATTAAAAGTAGCAGATAACACTGGAGCCAAGGAAGTTTTAACTATCCGCGTTTTAGGTGGCACTAAAAGAAGATATGCATCTGTAGGAGACAAAATTGTGGTTTCCATTAAAGACGCAACACCTAATGGAAACATTAAAAAAGGTGCTGTTTCTACAGCAGTTGTTGTACGTACTAAAAAAGAAGTAAGAAGACCAGACGGATCTTATATAAGATTTGACGATAACGCATGCGTGCTTTTAAATCCGCAAGGAGAAATGAGAGGCACCCGTGTATTTGGTCCGGTTGCTAGAGAACTTCGTGATAAACAATTCATGAAAATTGTATCATTAGCACCTGAAGTGCTTTAATACATTAATGTAAGATGACAAAGCTTAAAATAAAAACTGGAGATACTGTAAAAGTGATTGCTGGAGACCATAAAGGTGCTGAAGGTAAAATACAAAAAGTATTGATTGATAAGAACAAAGCGATTGTTGAGGGCATTAACATGGTTAAGAAACATACTAAACCAAGTGCAAAAAACCCTCAAGGCGGAATCGTAGAGAAAGAAGCTGCCATTCATATTTCCAACTTATCATTGTTGACCAAAAAAGGTGAAACAACTAGAATAGGTTATAAAGTTGAAGGCGGCAAGAAAGTAAGATTTTCAACAAAATCCAATGAAGTAATATAGTTATGGCATATTCACCGAGACTTAAAGAAGAGTATAAAAGCAGAGTAATTGCAGCTCTTACCGAAGAATTTGGATATAAAAATGTGATGCAGGTTCCTAAACTAAAAAAGATAGTGATATCTAAAGGTGTTGGAGCAGCGGTTGCAGACAAAAAGTTAATCGACTACGCAGTAGAAGAGGTAACTACTATATCTGGACAAAAAGCTATAGCAACCATTTCTAAAAAGGATGTGGCATCTTTCAAATTACGTAAAGGGATGCCCATTGGTGTTAAAGTTACTTTACGCGGAGAAAGAATGTATGAGTTTTTAGACCGTTTGGTTACTTCTGCGCTTCCACGTGTAAGAGATTTTAACGGCATAAAAGCTACAGGATTTGATGGAAGAGGTAACTACAATTTAGGCGTTACCGAGCAAATCATCTTCCCAGAGATCAATATTGATAAAGTCAATAAAATCTCGGGGATGGATATTACATTTGTAACTTCTGCTGAAACTGATAAAGAAGCAAAATCATTATTAACCGAATTAGGAATCCCTTTTCAAAAAAACTAAGTTATGGCTAAAGAATCAATGAAAGCCCGCGAGGTGAAAAGAGCTAAAACAGTAGCTAAATATGCTGAGAAACGTAAAGCTTTAAAAGAAGCTGGCGATTATGAAGCATTACAAAAGTTGCCTAAAAACGCCTCTCCGGTTCGTATGCACAATAGATGTAAATTAACAGGAAGACCAAGAGGGTACATGAGAACATTTGGAGTTTCTCGTGTAACTTTTAGAGAAATGGCCAATAATGGTCTTATTCCTGGAGTAACAAAAGCAAGTTGGTAATATTATTTAAATAATCAGATTTAAGGTTCGGGATATTCCGAAAACCAAGATCGCAAAATCAATTCATTATGTACACAGATCCAATAGCGGATTATTTGACACGTATTAGAAATGCGGTGAGTGCAAACCACAGAGTGGTGGAGATTCCTGCTTCTAATCTTAAAAAAGACATTACTAAAATATTATTCGAGCAAGGATATATTTTAAGTTACAAGTTTGATGATTCTTCAGTACAAGGCACCATTAAAATAGCGCTTAAGTACAACAAAGAAACTAAAGAGCCTGTAATAAAAAAGATTGAAAGAATAAGTAAACCAGGTTTGCGTAAGTATTCAAATTCAAAAGAATTACCTAGAATTCTTAATGGTCTTGGTATTGCCATCGTTTCTACTTCTCATGGAGTCATGACCGGTAAACAAGCAAAAAGAGATAATGTAGGTGGTGAAGTAATTTGTTACGTTTACTAAAAAGATAAGATATGTCAAGAATAGGTAATAACCCAGTAGTAATTCCACAAGGCGTTACAGTTGATATAAAAGACGGCGTGGTTACGGTAAAAGGAAAATTAGGGGAATTGACCCAAAATTTCGATTCTGTAAATATTAAAGTTGAAGATGGAAATGTTTTAGTAACACGTTCTTCGGACACCAAAGATCAAAAAGCAAAACATGGTTTATACAGATCATTAATGCTGAACATGATTGAAGGGGTTTCAAACGGGTGGACTAAACAATTAGAATTGGTTGGTGTAGGATACAGAGCGAGTAACCAAGGACAAAAATTGGAATTGGCATTAGGATTTTCCCATGCAATTGTTATGAATTTAGCTCCAGAAGTTAAATTGGAAACAATAAGTGAAAAAGGTAAAAACCCTATCATCAAACTAACTTCACATGATAAACAACTTGTGGGTCAAGTAGCTGCAAAGATTCGTGGTTTTAGGCCACCAGAGCCTTACAAAGGTAAAGGGGTTAAGTTTGTTGGTGAGGTATTAAGAAGAAAAGCAGGTAAATCAGCTTAAAAGTATTTACGGTTGTAGATTTTAGAATTACGAAGTTATTTGGTAAATCATAAATCTTAAATCGTTAATCATAAATCGTAAATCGAGATGGCATTAACAAAACACGAAAGAAGAATAAGAATCAAAAGCAGAATACGCAAGATAGTTTCTGGTACAGAAGCTAGACCTAGATTAGCTGTTTTTAGAAGTAATAAAGAAATTTATGCTCAAATAGTAGATGATGTAACCGGTGTAACCATCAGTGAAGCATCTTCAAGAGATAAAGATGTTAGTTCTGCGAAAGGAACTAAGATAGAAGTAGCCAAATTAGTAGGTAAGGCCCTTGCTGAAAAAGCTTTAAAAGCTGGTGTAGAAACCATTGCTTTTGATAGAGGCGGTTATTTATATCATGGTAGAGTAAAATCATTAGCTGAAGGAGCTAGAGAAGCAGGACTTAAATTCTAAGAAATTATGTATCGTAAATATAAAAGTGCAGAATTAGTAAAACCAGGCGGATTAGATCTTAAAGATCGTTTGGTTGGTGTACAGAGAGTTACAAAAGTAACTAAAGGAGGTAGAGCATTTGGTTTTTCAGCTATTGTTGTAGTTGGAGATGAAGCTGGTGTTGTAGGACAGGGTTTAGGAAAATCCAAAGATGTAGCCAGTGCCATTGCAAAAGCGGTTGAAGATGCCAAAAAAAACCTGGTTCGTATTCCTTTAAAAGGAAAATCACTGCCACATGAGCAAAAAGGTAAATATGGTGGGGCACGGGTAAATATTATTCCTGCAGCGCAAGGTACCGGTGTCATTGCTGGTGGTGCTGTAAGAACCGTACTTGAGGCCGTTGGTGTACACGATGTGTTATCAAAATCCCAAGGATCATCAAATCCCCATAACGTTGTAAAAGCCACTTTTGATGCCTTATTGCAATTAAGGGATGCCAATACCATTGCTAGAGATAGAGGTATTTCACTTGAACAAGTTTTTAAAGCATAATTAACTATAGATGCAGGTACAAAGTATTAAGATATGAGTACAACGTAAAAAAAGTATAAAGATGTTGTTACTAATCTCATGTTAATTTTAATGATTTTTTTAATACCAACCAATTACTTAACACCAACTACTTAATACATAATACCCACTACTTAATACTAATAAAGATGGCAAAAATTAAAGTTACAAAAGTTAAAAGTGCAATC
This sequence comes from Mariniflexile sp., assembly GCF_052728615.1. Taxonomy (NCBI): domain Bacteria; kingdom Pseudomonadati; phylum Bacteroidota; class Flavobacteriia; order Flavobacteriales; family Flavobacteriaceae; genus Mariniflexile; species Mariniflexile sp. The sequence goes on from NZ_JBFVFE010000013.1 coordinate 78,777, forward strand.
AATTGTCCGTTAAGGCAAAAAAGAGTTTTAGAGTCTTTAGGTCTTAGAAAAATCGGTCAGGTAAAAGAGCACGAAGCTACATCAAGTATTCTTGGTATGGTAAGTAAAGTAAATCACTTAGTTTCCGTAGAGGAAATTAAATAATAATATACTGAAATGGATTTAAGTAATTTGAAACCTGCAGAAGGTTCAGTTAAAAATCAAGGTAAAAGAATAGGCAGAGGACAAGGTTCTGGTAAAGGTGGTACTGCTACAAAAGGACACAAAGGCCAAAAATCCCGTTCTGGCTATTCTAAGAAAATAGGATTTGAAGGAGGGCAAATGCCACTTCAAAGACGTGTGCCTAAATTTGGTTTTACCAACATTAACCGCATAGAGTACCAAGGTATCAATTTAGATACGTTGCAACAGTTGGTTGATGAGAAAAAAGCAACCGGCACCGTAGATTTTGACACCTTGTTTGCAAACCGTTTAGCCGGAAAAAATGATTTGGTTAAAATTTTGGGTAGAGGTAAATTAAAAGCAAAATTAAAAGTATCTGCACATAAATTTACTGCTTCAGCAAAAGCTGCTATTGAAGCTGCCGGTGGAGAAGCTGTAACATTATAAGACCTTGTTATAAGTATGAAATTTATAGAGTCGTTAAAGAATGTTTGGAAAATTGAAGAACTAAGAAACAGGATTATTGTTACTTTAGGCTTGTTATTGGTTTACCGTTTTGGTGCTCAAGTGGTTCTGCCAGGTATTGATGCTGCCCAATTAGGAGGTTTGGCTGATAATACGGATTCTGGCTTATTGGGACTGCTTAATGCCTTTACGGGTGGTGCTTTTGCAAATGCTTCGGTATTCGCACTGGGTATCATGCCATACATTTCTGCTTCTATTGTGGTGCAGCTAATGGGAATAGCCATACCATATTTACAAAAACTGCAAAAAGAAGGCGCCAGTGGCCAAAAGAAAATCAATCAGATTACACGTTGGTTAACCATCGCCATCAGTTTATTGCAAGCCCCAGGGTATTTGGCGAGTTTGCCCGCATTAGGTATTCCTGCAAGTGCCTTTTTATTGGGTACAGGACCATTGTTCTATTCCTCTTCTGTAATTATTTTAATAACGGGAACCATATTCGCCATGTGGTTGGGCGAAAAAATAACCGATAAAGGTATTGGCAATGGTATTTCCTTATTGATTATGGTAGGTATTATTGCAAGGTTGCCTGCATCGTTTATCCAAAATGCCGCTACCAGGTTAGAAGGTAATAACGTGATGCTGATTCTTTTTGAATTGGTACTGTGGTTTGCTATCATTCTTGGTTGTATCATGTTGGTTATGGCCGTTAGAAAAATTGCGGTACAATATGCTAGAAGAACTGCCTCGGGTGGTTACGAAAAAAGCGCCATGGCTGGTTCAAGACAATATATTCCTTTAAAGCTTAATGCTTCGGGAGTGATGCCCATAATATTTGCGCAAGCCATTATGTTTGTTCCTAGTTTAATAGGTGGGTCTTCATTTTTAAAAGAAACCGCTTTTGGATCGTGGATGCAAACTAACTATGCCGATATTTTCGGATTGGCTTACAACATTACATTCGCTATATTGATTATCATTTTCACCTATTTCTATACAGCGATTACGGTGCCAACAAATAAAATGGCAGATGATTTAAAACGTAGTGGTGGTTTTATTCCTGGCATTCGTCCAGGTTCTGAAACCTCAGAATATTTAGATAAAATAATGTCTCAAATTACCTTACCGGGTTCTATATTTTTAGCATTTATCGCTGTATTTCCGGCACTCATAGTTAAGCTTATGGGAGTTCAACAAGGATGGGCGCTATTTTTTGGAGGCACTTCATTAATTATTTTGGTGGGTGTTGCCATAGATACTATGCAACAAGTAAATTCTTATTTGTTGAACAGACACTACGACGGCTTGATGAAAACAGGTAAAAATAGAAAGGCATTAGCTTAATATGGATAATAAAAGTTAGAAGTTAGAAGTTAGAAGTTAGATTTTTTTAGAATAAGACAATTTTCAATAAAACTATACCAATAACCAATAACCAATAACCAATAACTTAAAAATGGCAAAACAAGCAGCAATAGAGCAAGACGGAACCATTATAGAAGCATTATCAAATGCAATGTTTCGTGTTGAGTTAGAGAACGGTCACATTGTGACGGCACATATTTCCGGTAAAATGCGTATGCATTACATTAAATTATTGCCAGGGGATAAAGTGAAATTGGAAATGAGTCCTTATGATTTATCTAAGGCAAGAATAACTTATAGATATTAAAAATTTTAGAAGGACGAATTACGATTTTCGAATGAAAATTTTCAGTAAATCCCAAATCGTAAATCGTAAATCATAAATCTCAAATTATGAAAGTAAGAGCATCAGTTAAAAAAAGAAGTGCAGATTGTATAATCGTGCGTAGAAAAGGTAGACTTTACGTAATAAACAAAAAGAATCCTAGATTTAAACAAAGACAAGGGTAATTATGGCAAGAATTGCAGGTGTAGACATACCAAAAAACAAAAGAGGAGTGATCGCTTTAACTTATATCTATGGAATAGGTAGAAGTAGAGCTAAAAAAATATTAGCGGAAGCTAATGTTGATGAAAGTATTAAAGTCCAAGATTGGAACGATGACCAAATTAGTGGTATTCGTGAAGCTGTTGGAACTTTTAAAATCGAAGGTGAATTACGTTCTGAAACCCAATTGAACATTAAACGATTAATGGATATTGGATGTTACAGAGGTATTCGTCACAGATCGGGTCTTCCTTTAAGAGGGCAACGTACCAAAAACAACTCTAGAACTAGAAAAGGTAGAAGAAAAACGGTTGCTAACAAGAAAAAAGCAACTAAATAACAATTAGTCTTTAGTCCCGATAGCTATCGGGATAGACGTTGGAAGGGAATCTGTTTGAAATTATAAAAGGTTTAGGATTCTAGCGACTATCAACTAATAACTGGAAACTATTAAAAATGGCAAAAACAAATACAAAGAGCACAAAAAAACGTAAAGTTATTGTTGACTCTGTAGGAGAAGCTCATGTTAATGCTTCTTTCAACAACATCATTATTTCACTTACCAATAAAAAAGGAGATGTTATTTCATGGTCATCTGCTGGTAAGATGGGATTTAGGGGTTCCAAAAAAAACACACCTTATGCAGCACAATTGGCTGCTGAAGATGCTGCGGCAGTAGCATCAGAAGCTGGATTGAAAAAAGTAAAAGTGTATGTTAAAGGACCAGGAAACGGTAGAGAATCTGCTATCCGTTCAATTCACAATGCTGGAATAGAAGTAACTGAAATCATTGATGTTACGCCGCTTCCACATAATGGATGTCGTCCTCCAAAGCGCAGAAGAGTATAACAAATTACGATTTTAGAGTTACGATTTTGGATTTTAAAACCTAATAAAAAAATCGTACATCAGAAAAATTAATATCGACTGTTTTTAATAGTTGATATTAATTTTTTATGTGTAAATTTGCAAACTGAAAAAAATAATATTAACAAGTATCAAAAAGAGACCAATGGTTGTCGAAGGATAAGATTAAGACCTTAATTCACAACTACTCTTAAAAAACAATTTAAAATGGCAAGATATACTGGTCCTAAAACGAAGATAGCCCGAAAGTTCGGTGAAGCTATTTTTGGAGAAGATAAATCTTTTGAAAAAAGAAATTACCCTCCAGGTCAACACGGAAACGCACGTCGTCGTGGAAAAAAATCTGAATACGCAATCCAATTGATGGAGAAGCAAAAAGCTAAATATACTTATGGTATTTTAGAGCGTCAATTCAGAAACTTATTTAAAAGCGCAAGAGCTGCACAAGGCATCACAGGTGAGGTTTTATTACAACTTTGTGAATCTAGATTAGATAACGTCGTTTTCAGAATGGGCATTGCCCCTTCAAGAAGTGGTGCTAGACAATTAGTTTCCCACAGACACATTACTGTAAATGGTGAGTTGGTAAACATACCTTCTTACTCTTTAAAAGCAGGTGATGTTGTAGCTGTTAGAGAAAAATCCAAATCACTTGAAGCTATTGAAAGATCGCTTTCAAACTCAAGTCACGTTTATGAATGGATTACTTGGAACGACGATACGAAACAAGGAACCTATGTTTCTATTCCTGCGAGAATTCAAATTCCAGAAAACATAAACGAACAATTCATCGTCGAATTATATTCTAAATAATAAATTAATCATATTGGTATTTGGCCAAAGGGTTTATTGGTGCTTCTTCAAACTTATAGACCGCGCAACTAAATAACAATTAAAACGAAGAAAAATATGGCAGTATTTAATTTTCAGAAGCCCGACAAAGTAATCATGATCGATTCTACGGATTTTGAAGGGAAATTCGAATTTCGCCCTTTAGAACCTGGTTATGGTTTAACGGTAGGTAACGCACTAAGAAGAGTGTTACTTTCTTCATTGGAAGGATTTGCAATAACATCCGTTAGAATAGAAGGTGTTGACCATGAGTTTTCAGCAATTGCTGGAGTGGTTGAGGATGTTACTGAAATCATTTTAAATTTAAAACAAGCACGTTTTAAAAGACAGATTGATGACATTGATAATGAGTCTATCTCCATTTCAATATCAGGTCAAGAACAAATTACAGCTGGAGATTTCCAGAAATTCATTTCAGGATTCCAAGTATTGAATACAGAACTGGTTATCTGTAATTTAGATCCTAAAGTAAATTTCAACATGGAAATTACCATTGAAAGAGGTAGAGGCTATGTGCCTGCGGAAGAGAACAAAAAAGCTGCGGCACCCGTTGGAACCATCTTTACGGATTCTATATACACACCAATAAAAAACGTTAAGTATAGTATTGAAAACTATCGTGTGGAACAAAAAACGGATTATGAAAAACTGGTTTTTGAAATAATTACCGATGGATCAATTACACCTCAAGATGCTTTAACAGAAGCAGCAAAAACGTTAATTCACCACTTTATGTTATTCTCTGATGAGCGTATCACTTTAGAAGCTGATGAAATAGCACAAACGGAGACTTATGATGAAGAATCTCTTCACATGCGCCAATTGCTTAAAACGAAGTTAATCGATATGGATTTATCTGTACGTGCACTTAACTGTTTAAAAGCGGCGGAAGTTGATACTTTAGGCGACTTAGTATCTTTCAATAAAAATGATTTAATGAAATTCAGAAACTTTGGCAAAAAATCCTTAACAGAACTGGAAGAACTGGTTCTTGTAAAAGGGTTGAACTTCGGAATGGATTTAAGCAAATATAAATTAGATAAAGATTAAACGAATTACGATTTGTGAGTTACGATTTTGGATTTAAAGCAATCGTATTTCGTAAATCAAAATTCGTAAATCAAAAAAAATAATTACTAACGACTCATAATTTGCTCTCCGAATGGATATGGTAGCAAGATGATGTCAAATTCAAAATGTCATGAGACACGGAAAAAAAATAAACCATTTAAGCAGAAAGACTGCTCATAGAAAATCAATGTTAGCTAATATGGCTTGTTCTTTAATTGAGCACAAGCGTATTAACACTACAGTTGCCAAAGCAAAAGCTTTAAGACAATTTGTAGAGCCCATGATTACTAAGTCCAAAGAAGACACTACCCACAACAGACGTATAGTAATGTCCCGCTTAAGACAAAAAGATGCAGTAGCTGAATTGTTTAGAGATGTTGCCCCTAAGGTTGGAGATCGTCCAGGAGGTTACACACGAATCATAAAACTTGGAAATCGTTTAGGTGATAATGCAGACATGGCGATGATAGAGCTTGTAGATTATAACGAAATTTACAATGCTGCCAAGCCCGAGAAGAAAACAACAAGAAGAAGCAGAAGAGGTGGCACTAAACCTGCTGCTGGGGCTGCACCCGTAGCCAAACCTGCTGTGGAGCCAAAAGCAACAAAAGACGAAGAGGAATAAATGTTGATAAACATTTTAAATATAAAGGATAATCTGTTTTAGGTTATCCTTTTTTTTATGCATTTTTGTAAAACCCTTGTTCCCGCGCAGGCGGGAATCTTTATATCAAAAAGTAATAAATGAAATATCAAAAACGACAAAAAGCCATCATTCTATTGGCAGATGGCACCATTTTTTATGGAAAAGCAGTAGGTAACAAACAAGGCACAGCATTCGGTGAAGTGTGTTTTAACACCGGAATGACCGGTTACCAAGAAATTTTTACAGATCCGTCTTACTTCGGACAACTAATGGTTACCACCAATGCCCATATAGGGAACTATGGCGTTAATAATGAAGAAGTAGAATCTGATTCGATTAAAATTGCTGGATTAATCTGTAAAAATTTTAGTTATGATTATTCTCGTGATGATGCCGATGGTTCTTTGGAAAATTTTTTGGATGAAAACAATCTTTTTGCCATCTCGGATGTGGACACCAGGGCTTTAGTGAGTTATATTAGAGACCACGGTGCTATGAACGCTGTTATTTCAACTGATGTTGATAATATTGATGGGTTAAAAAAGCAATTGGCAGAGGTGCCGGATATGGAAGGTTTAGAATTGGCATCGAAAGTGTCCACCAAAGAACCCTATTATTTTGGTAATGAAAATGCCACCTATAAAGTAGCAGCTTTGGATATTGGGATTAAAAAGAATATACTGCGCAACATTGCAAAAAGAGATGCTTATATAAAAGTGTTCCCTTTTAATGCCAAGTTTGAAGATTTGGAGACTTTTAAACCAGATGGGTACTTTTTATCAAATGGACCTGGCGATCCGGAGCCTTTGGTAGAGGCACAAACCTTGGCTAAGGAAATCATTAAAAGAGATTTGCCATTGTTCGGTATTTGTTTGGGGCACCAAGTTATCGCTTTGGCAAACGGGGTTTCTACTTATAAAATGCACAATGGCCACAGAGGCATTAACCATCCCGTGAAAAATTTAATCACAGGAAAAGGAGAAATAACCTCACAAAATCATGGATTTGCAGTAAGCAGGGAAGAAACGGAAGCGCACCCGGATTTAGAAATTACCCACGTGCACTTAAACGACCACACAGTGGCAGGGTTGGCCATGAAAAACAAAAACTGTTTTTCGGTGCAGTACCATCCAGAGGCAAGTCCAGGACCGCATGACTCGTCATATTTGTTCGATCAATTTATTGAAAATATAAAGAAGAATTAGTGAGCTAAAGACCTCACAGGTTTTGAAACCTGTGAGGTGGGGTGTCAAATTTGAAGTATTTAAAATTTAAAATTTCGTTCTCTTTTTTATCTTCAATAATGAATTTAAAAATGACTTAAAGCC
>NZ_JBFVFE010000014.1:0-81827 GCF_052728615.1 Mariniflexile sp.
TTTTAAATTCATTATTGAAGATAAAAAAGAGAACGGAATTTTAAATTTTAGATACTTCAAATTTGACACCCCACCTGTGAGGTCTTGATTATCCTGAAAATTACCAGTAGTTTATTTCTAAAAATTAATTTTTGCCATGTACTTAGCAGACACTTACAAATAAGCTTCTAAATTAGAATCGATTAAATGAAAACTCGCATTGCCCAAAAACCGCTTTTGTAGCTTTAAATAGCAGCTATTTTTTTGTTACCTTTGACAAGATGCCACTAAAAGAAAAAAATATCCAAACATTAAAATCCTTGTGTAAAAAACATAAGGTAGAAAAACTGTATCTATTTGGATCTGCTACCAACGAAAGTTTTAATGATAAAAGTGATATCGATTTTTTAGTAAGTTTTAATACTTCCGATTTAAGTTTATACTTTGAAAATTATATGGCATTCAAAGAAAAATTAAGAAAACTATTTAAAAGAGATATCGATTTAGTAGAAGAGCAAACATTAAAGAACCCCATCTTAATTAATTCCATAAATAAGAGTAAAGAGCTAATTTATGGATGAAAGAATTTTAAAGTGGATTTATGATATTGATTTTGCAATAAAAGAAATCGATTCTTATTTTGAAGGTGGAAAAATGGATTTTTCTGATTATAAGAAAAATATGATGCTTAAAAGAGCCATTGAAAGAGATTTAGAAATAAGAGGAGAGGCTGTTAACAGGATTCTAAATCGTGATGTTTCTTTTAAAGATAAAATCTCGGATGCTAAATCAATTATAGGTTTAAGAAACCAAGTCATTCATGCTTATGATAATGTTTCAGATGAAAACATTTGGTCGATACTTATAAATCACCTTCCAAAACTTAAAAACGAAGTAAGTAAATTAATTTCTGAAAATAAATAGCCCTTCCGTTAATAACTCCTAACAATTCCTTTTTAAAACCAACTTCTAAATTCCTATTTTGCAGCATTCAAAAAAGTGATTTAAAATGAAAGTCTGTATTGCCGAAAAACCAAGTGTAGCCCGCGAAATCGCCTCCGTTTTAGGAGCTACTACCAAACGTGATGGGTATTTTGAAGGGAATGGTTATGCAGTAACTTACACCTTTGGGCATTTATGCACGTTGAAAGAACCCAACGATTATAAGCCCTATTGGAAAAGCTGGGATTTAAATAATTTACCCATGCTCCCAGAAAAATTTGAGACGAAAGTGGTTTCAAATTCGGGAATTTTAAAGCAGTTTAAAATAGTCAAAAGTTTATTTGACAAAGCCGAAATGGTCATCAATTGCGGGGATGCGGGGCAAGAAGGAGAACTTATTCAGCGTTGGGTAATGAACGAAGCCAACTACAAAGGTGAGGTTAAACGCTTGTGGATTTCTTCATTAACCACTGAAGCCATCAAAGAAGGTTTTGAAAACTTAAAACCATCGGCAAACTACGATAATTTATACTATGCAGGGTTTTCCAGAGCCATTGGCGACTGGCTTTTGGGCATGAATGCCACCCGTTTGTACACCGTAAAACATGGCGGTTACAAACAAGTGTTGTCGGTTGGACGTGTGCAAACCCCAACGTTGGCCATGGTAGTCAACCGTTTTAAAGAGATTGAAAATTTTAAGCCGCAACCCTACTGGGAATTGCAAACCATGTACCGCCATACGCTTTTTAGCTACGAAGAAGGACGTTTTTTAAATAAGGAAGATGGCGAATTATTAGCTAATAAAGTTAAAGAAAGTGATTTTGAAATTGTGTCCATCGAAAAAAAGAAAGGCAATGAGTTTGCCCCAAAACTATTCGATTTAACAGGGTTGCAGGTGTATTGTAATAATAAGTTTGGATTTTCGGCAGATGAAACACTTAAAATTGCTCAAACTTTGTATGAGCAAAAACTAATTACCTATCCAAGAGTAGATACGACTTTTTTACCAAACGATGTATATCCAAAAGTATCGGGCATTCTTCAAAAGTTAACAAATTATGCGACCTTAACACAGCCACTTTTAGGAAAAAAGATTAAAAAATCGACCAAGGTTTTCAACGATAAAAAAGTGACCGATCACCATGCCATTATTCCAACCGGCATGCAAAGTAACTTGCAATACAACCAGCAACAAGTTTACGATATTATTGTAAAGCGTTTTATCGCCGTGTTTTATGAGGATTGTGATGTGGCAAACACCACCGTTATTGGAAAAGCAGCAGACGTAGTGTTTAAAACAACAGGAAAAGAGATATTAAAAAAGGGTTGGCGTGTAGTTTTTGAAGACCCAAATACCAAAGAAAAAGAAGCCGATGTATTACCCACTTTTATAAAAGGTGAAAAAGGACCGCACGAACCCTCGTTTTTAGAAAAGGAAACCAAACCACCCAATCAGTTTACGGAAGCCTCGTTGTTACGTGCGATGGAAACCGCAGGAAAAGAAGTGGACGATGAAGAGTTGCGCGATTTGATGAAAGAAAACGGTATTGGGCGTCCGTCAACCCGCGCCAATATTATTGAAACACTCTTTAAGCGTAAATACATCATCCGAAATAAAAAACAGGTATTGCCAACCCAAACGGGCATTCAATTGATAGATACCATTCAGAATGATTTATTGAAATCGGCAGAACTAACGGGTTCATGGGAAAAGCAATTAAAGGATATTGAAAAGGGGACGTTTACTGCGGGTGCCTTTATAAACAATATGAAACGCTTGGTGGATGCTTTGGTGTACGAAGTACGTAGCGAAACGGTGCGTGCCAATATATCGCATGCGGCAACCATTAAAAAACGGGAAGCCAACGCAGGGAAAAAGAAAGCGGCAGGTATTTTGGCCGAGGTTTGTCCGAAATGTAAAAAAGCAACCCTTATAAAAGGGAAATCGGCTTATGGCTGTGGCAATTATAAATCGGGATGCGATTTTGTGTTGCCCTTTATGTTCGCAGAGAAAAAAATATCGGAGAACCAATATATGAGATTGCTCCAAAAAGGGTCGACCGTCAATTTAAAAGACTTCAAAATAAGCACAGGCACTGTGGAAGGCTTGTTGCGTTTTGATGAAAATTTCAAACTTAAATTTGAATCTAAAAATAATAAACCTGTCAGGGCTGAAGAACCTTTAACCTGTCCGAAATGCAAAAAAGGAACGGTTATTAAAGGGCATACTGCTTACGGTTGCAGCAACTACAAATCGGGTTGCGATTTTAAAGTGAATTTTGAGGTGGTTAGAGAAAAAATAAACGGACAGAAACCTACCAAAGAACTGGTTTATAGTATTTTGAAAGGGAGCGTATAGTATCTAGACCTCACAGGTGGGGTGTCAAATTTGTGCGTATTCATAAAAAATCGTTCGTTCTGTTTCTTAAACTTTTTCGGTGTTTAAAACCTAAAAAGTTAGTAAAATAAAGGCTTTAGGTCATTTTTAAATTCATTATTGAAGATAAAAAAGAGAACGGAATTTTAAATTTTGGATACTTCAAATTTGACATCCCACCTGTGAGGTCTTTTTTAGACTTAAAAAGGAGTTTCTTAGCATTGCCTAAAAACGTACACCATGCACAGACACTTTATAATCTACAAACCCTACGGTTATTTAAGCCAGTTTGCCAGTAACGATACCAAGCAGCAATCAAAAAAGTTTTTAGGTTTGTTAGGTGATTTTCCTGAAGGAACCATGCCTATTGGACGTTTGGATGAAAAATCAGAAGGCTTGTTATTGCTTACTACCGATGGTAAAATGAGCGATTTTGTAAACAGCAAAAAAGTGGATAAAGAATATTATGCCCAAGTGAACGGAGAAATTTCCATGAATGCTATTGCGCAATTATCCAAAGGTGTGGAAATTGGTTTTGAAGGGAAGAAATATAAAACGAAACCTTGCAAGGTTTTTAAATTAGATGCTATTCCGGAATTGCCCACACGTTCCCAAAAAATTAGGGATGATAGGCACGGACCAACTTCGTGGATATCCATAACCTTGAACGAGGGTAAGTTTAGGCAGGTGCGAAAAATGACTTCGGCAGTCGGTTATCCTACCTTAAGGCTGGTTCGGGTTCGGGTAGGCAATATTGACTTAAACAACATGCAGGTTGGTGCTGTGGTTGAGGTTACGGGCTTTTTGTAATTCGCCACAAGGCGGAAGAAGTACAGCAAACCAATCTGCTTATTCAGAGTTAGTTTAACTTTTAAAGAAACAGCCTGAAATTATTTTAAGGGTTTATGGTTAGATACGTACCCTTGAAACTCTGATTGATAACCATCATCACCATTTTTTGGGTGCCGTTTGGGATCACTTCAATGCTCGCTTGTCCATTTGCCATTTTTATGGATTCTGAACCCGTTGGTGTGCCTTGGTTTTTTAAGGTTTCCCCACCAGACAAACATTGGAAATAAACACGGTCTTCATAATCCAAACAACGCATATTATTTTTATCGACCGCGGTTGCTGTAACCAAATAATGCCCGTTATCCAGTTTTTTGTATGATAAGGTTAAATCGTTTGCTGCCGCATTCTTTTTATAGCGATAGTTTACAACCAAAGTGTCTGAAACTTTTTCACCTGCTTTGGAAACTCCTACAGCTACCAAATTATTTTTACCTTCTAAAAAGTTCACATCCCATGTTAAACCCGAAGCAGGAAATTTTGACATATCCTTTTGTTTTTCTCCTAGCGATTTTCCATTATGGTAAAATGTTACCTTATTGCAATTACTGTACACACTGATGGTTCTTGGAGTGTCTTGCGGTCCTTCGCGCTCTGTCCAGGTGTGTGATTCTATGTATGCAAAGGGTTTTTCAGCCCAATAACTTTTAAACACATAATAGGCATCCTTTGGTTTTCCGTTTCTATCCATTAACCCTTTTTGGTTCATGTACGGAATATCATTTTCTGGGCGTAAAGGCGTTCCAAAATCCTTAAATGCCCATTGAATGTTTCCAACGAATGTGGAATCTGATTCTGAGATACGCAAATACCAATCGAATAAATCGACTATATAATTTTCGCTCCAATCGCCTATTTGGGCAATGTTAGCCACATCGGTTTGTACAATGGCTTCTTCCCATCCATCAGATTGTATTTGACCTTCACCTGTAATAGGGTTTTCACTATGGCGCCCTACCTGACTGGAACCACCGTATTCGGCGTGAATAAAATGCTTATATTCTTTTTTGTAAGTATCTATTGCTTTTTGATAACTTTTATAACTGCCCGAATACCAACCCGACCAAATGGATGGCGAAAATACATCAACAATAGTGGCGCCTTCGTAATATTTTCTGATGGCTGTTTTACGCGATGGGTCCAATTGGTGTGCCATATCATTCAGCTCGGTTAAAAAAGCATTCATTTTTTCTGTATTATCGCCGTCTTCAAAATCCGGTAACCAATACATTTCATTCCCCAACGACCAAATTATGATGCTGGGATGGTTGTAATTTTGATGGATCATTTCCGAAAGCATGTTTTTTGTATTGGTTTTCCAAACATCGTTTCCAACACCCCCGCGAGACCATGGCAATTCATCCCAAACCAGCAACCCTAACTCATCGCAGGCTTTATAAATTTCGGGATCTTGCGGATAATGCGCCAAACGCACAAAATTGGCGCCCATTTCTTTAATGGATTCCATATCTGCCCTGTGCTGCTTGTTGCTCATGGCTGCACCAACGCCTGCATGTTCTTCGTGCCTATGTGTCCCTCTTAAAAGCAATCGTTTCCCGTTCAAATAAAAAGGCCCGTAGTGTTTAAATTCGAACCAACGAAACCCTACTTTATCTTCCATTTCATCCTTAACACTTTTATTCTCCATTAAAGAAACTGTAATGGCATATAAATGGGGCGTTTTTGTATCCCATAACTGGGGATTTTTTATTTCCAGAAACAATATTTCAGTATGGGCACTCACTTTTGAAGTTTTTGTCGCCACCACCTTTCCTTCTGGATTTTTCAATGTCGCCTTTAATTGAAAACCATTTGAAGTATTCAAATTTTCAATGGTCGCAGTAATTTTTAAAGAGGCCTTATTGGCACTCACATTTGGGGTTGTTATTTTCAAGTTGCCAATATGTGTTCTTTCCATGGTTAGCAACCACACATCGCGTGTTATACCGCCAAAAATAAAGAAATCGCTTTTTTGGGAAGGGATTATTTCAGGGGCATAGCTATTATCAACCCGTACCAAAACTTCATTGTTACCACTTTTAATATATTTTGTAATATCAATGGTAAAGCCAATATAGCCCCCAATATGTCCGCCAGCATCTTTGCCGTTTACATAAACTTTAGTGGTAATGTTCGATCCCTCAAAATACAATTGGTACAACAGGTTTTTATCTATCACGGCCATTTCTATGTTTTTTTTGTACCAACTGCCACTTCTACGGTAACCAGGTTCTAAATCGGTAGCATCTTCATTGTTCCATGTATGTGGCAAATGAACAGCGGTCCAATTTTTAATGTTTTGAACGTCGCTTAAACTATTGGAATCGTTTTCCACATACAACCAATCGTTATTGATGTTTAGTTTGCTACGGTGGGAATCCGTTAAAGTTTGGGCATTAACAAAACTTATACATAGCAATAAGGCAATATGTATTAATGGATATTTAAAACTGGAATAATAATTTTTCATGGAATTTAAAGTGCTTTCATTCGTAAAATAGCTTCTAAATAATAATAATCGGCATATACAATGGGTGCGTCAATTTCATCATTTTTTGGCCAATTTCCTGTACTGTGATCTAAAATAAACGGCCCATTTACTTCGGAACTTAATATATATGTTGATGAATTTAATGAATTTAAAACTTTTTTGGAATAATTTAAGTATTTATCATCTTTAGTAAAACCATATAACTCTATGAATGCTGATGCCACAACGGTTGCAGCTGATACATCGCGAGGTGCATTTGGAATACTAGGATCGTTAAAATCCCAATAAGGAATGCCATCTTCGGGCAGGTTTTTGTGATTGATAAAGAAATTTGCCGTGGCTTCTGCCTGATTTAGATATGCTTTGTCTTTGGTATAACGATACCCCATGGTGTATCCATAGATTGCCCATGCCTGACCTCTTGCCCAGGACGATTCATTATTAAACCCTTGGTGCGTCACTTTATCTTTCGGTTTACCGGTAATCGTGTCGTAAACCACCACGTGGTAGGTACTGTTATCTTTTCTGAAATGGTTTTTTAAGGTGGTGTTGGCATGTTGCACCGCTATGTTATGGTAGGTGCTATCACCAGAAATTTTTGTTGCCTCAAACAACAATTCCAGATTCAACATATTGTCTATAATCACCGGAAATTCCCATACATCTTTATTAAAATCCCAAGACCGTATGGCACCTACTGTTGTGTTAAAACGCGTACTTAAGGTTTTTGCACTTTGAACAATGATGTTTTTATAGTCCTGATTATCATCTTCTACTGTCAAACCTTGTCCGAAACTAGAAAACACTTTAAAACCGATATCATGGGTTTTGTCATTGAATTTTTCTTTTTCAATAAAAGCATTCCATTTTTCGGCACGTTCTTTATAGGCAGCATTTCCTGTGAGTTTGTGTAACTGCCAAAGGTTTCCAACAAAAAAACCACTGGTCCAATCACTTGAAGGGACTTTTTCAATATTACCGGTTTTAACGGTCATACTGCGTGGAAACGACAAAGAATCTATAGGGTATTCTAAAAGTTTGGTATAACGATGCTGCAAAAGTACATCGATAGTCTTTTCGTCTTCAATTTTGACATTAGATTTACAGCTAGATAACAGTGCAGTAACACCAAAAACAAAGCAACCAATTTTAATTAAATTCATAAATTAAATGTTTTAATTTTTTTGTTTGTAAACGTCCATTTCATTTTTAGTTTAATTTATCTGGAAATCAAATAAATTATCATAAAAAATCTGAAAGAAACTTAATTTATAATTATTTAGTTTCATGTTTCAAATGTAGCAAACTTTTAGGAAGTGAAAGTTCTAAAATAGGTGTGCAAAAATCCGAAACAGACTATTTTTAGGCACAAAATACTAAAATATTTTAATTTTTGAAGTAAACCTATTTTATAGTTTGTAGGTATAACACCATACTTTTCTTGGTGACACTTAATGAAATATTTAGAGTTTCTAAAATCAACTTTATAACATTCTTGAGACGTTAATATTATATTACTCTAAAAATTGAGCCGCACTTTTTAATCTAATTTTAAGTAGCAACTAATTATCATCATCTACATTATGTGTTTTTAGCCATTCTTCACCTTTTTTATCTAAAAAGAAATCCATCCAAACATAATACATGACTTCGTCTTTTTCAACAGAAACCGAGTGACTTGAACCTAATGGTATATGAAGCACCGAATATTCTGGAAATCCTACTTTAGCATCATCGGCATAAACAACACTATTGTTTTTTGATAAACCTAAAAATAGTTGTTCTAGCATGGGGTGCTCATGAAAACCAACTTTATCGGGACCTTTTGTTTGAACCGTTCCCATAGCTATTCTAGGAATGTATTTATTAGGCAGTATGGTTCTACTTATTGTATTAGGGCTCTTAATCGGTTCTGTATATGATTTGCAATCTGTGAATTTAGCATAATACACATTTTGCGTGTTTTTTGCTGGAAATTCTTTTAAATCTAGAAGGTCTTGATCTGTTAATTTACTTGATATTTTCAAATAGTGAAGCGTATCGTTTTTAGCTGTTTTAATTGCAATTTCTTTAACTACATTTGGTAATAAGATAGTTTCTGGAACAATCTCATAACTTTTATTAGCCGCCATTACATTTCCCTTACCTTCTACAAACAAGTAAATTGTTTTATAGCCTTCTTTAGAAGAATCCAAAATGGCATTTTCACCTGTAATTGCAATATGCGCAACATGAATTCCTTTAATTTCATTATCTAAAATTGATTTGGAATATTGGAGTGTATTTTCATGTAATTGTGTATTTAAATTTTCAATTGGAATTTCTTGAGCATGCATTGTTATTATCAACGATAACAGAAATAGCATAGTTGTTATATTTTTTTTCATTTTAAATAATTTTAGCAATAATAATTAATAGTCAAATAAATTGCGGAAAATTCTTTAATTTTTGAAATAAAAATATACTGGCCTGAAAATCAGGCCAGTAAATTCAAAAACTAAATAAACTAACTCAAACTAAACTCATAAATTAATACCCAGGGTTTTGAGGTAATAAATTTGGGTTTCTCACTAATTCATTTGCCGGCAATGGAAACAAATAATTTCTTGTTGTATTAAAATTTGGTTTTGCTCCTTCTAAACCTGAAGCTCCAAATACGTCACCTCCCGTTGAAGATCCCATGTCTCTTCTAGCTATGTCATACCATCTTTTAAACTCAAAGGCAAGCTCCAATCTACGTTCTTCTAGAACCATGGTTCTAAAAGCATCTTTAGACATGCCCGCAGTAACATTAGCAGGAAACGTTCCTGTAACATTTCTGGCTCTGGTTCTTACTCTATTTACATAGCCATCTGCCTCTGTAGTACCTGGAGTTACTTCGTTTAATGCTTCTGCAGCAATCAATAAAACTTCTGCATAACGCATCATTGTATAATTTAAACTTGTCGTTCTACCATTTCCTTCAGCAGATGGTCCTGCACCACGATTATATTTTGCAATATGTGGACGATTTACACCTGCAGCGTAAAAATTTGTGAAATCGGTATAAGGGTGTACCACACCGCCAAAAACTCCTGTAGCATCAAAACTAACTGCTTTTCTATAATCTAAGTCATTCCAAGTGTCATATACAGCCATTGAAGGAACCTCTACGGACCAACCTCCACCATAACCATACTGCTCATCGGCTCTAATACCTGTAAATGGTGCTTGATAATTTCTACCCTGATCTCCATCGGAAGCTCCGAAAAAATCTAATACAAATATTGGTTCTTTAGAGGCATCTTGTTTAGAAAAATCGAATAAATTTTGAAAATCTGGTTCTAAACCTAAGTTATAAATCCCTTCTTTATCGATAATATCTTTAGCTTCTGCATAGGCCTTTGGAAAATCTGCCATAGTCAAATACACGTCCGCCAAAAAAGCACTAGCTGCAGATTTAGCAGGAATAGATCTCCCTGCCTGTGTATTTGGCAACCATTCTTTTGCAAACTCTAAATCTGCAATAATATTTGTATATACATCAGCAACTGAAGTTTTACTTATAGAACTTGCCGCTTGTATATTGGTTACTGGAGCGTCTAAATAAGGAATATCTCCAAATTGTCTTACTAAATGAAAGTACACAAATGCTCTTGCAAAATAAGCTTGTGCTACAATCGGATTTTTTATTTCATCCGCTACATTTACATCTTTTGCACCAGCAATAGCTTGATTGGCAGCACCAATAATTTGATAACATTTTGGCCAATAAACTTCAATATTTGCATTATCAGCTAGAACACCCACATTATTAAACTGAACTCTTTCAGCATTTGTAACGTTAACATTAAGATCTACCATATCACTAGCCAACATTAGTGACATTGACATCTCTCTGGACATGAAAAATCTATGAAGCATGTGTCCATAAGCACCATTTACTGCTGTTTGTATATCTGATGTAGATTTAAAGAAACCTTCTGGAGCTAATAAACCTACAGGATTTTCTTCTAAATCTGAACATCCTACTATTGATACTCCTATCAATAAGAATAAATATTTAAATTTTTTCATTATATTTTTTTTTAAATTAATTATTAAAATTTTACATTAAGGCTAAAATTCACAGATTTAATAGTTGGGTAATTCCCAAAATCAAAACCTTGAGTTGTATTACCTGATCCGGTATTTCCTCCACCAGAACCAAAATAACTTACCTCAGGATCTAAACCTGAGTAACTTGTAAAAGTTAACAAATTCTGGGCACTAATAGATAACCTAACATTATCCATACCTAATTTTTCAGTAACCTCTGATGGTAAATTATAACCTAAAGCTATATTTTTTAATCTAATATAACTTCCATCTTCAACAAAGCGAGAAGAAATTTCTCTTCCTCTACTACCTACAACGCGAGGTATGTTGGTGTCTGTATTTGTTGGCGTCCATGCATTTAAAACATCTTTAAGTGCATTTGAATCGCCATTATACAACTGCACATTTGTAAGATTAAAAACATCTCCACCATAAGCACCTTGAAAAAAGATATTTAAATCGAAGTTTTTGTAAGAAAAGTTGTTTGTAATACCCATTGTCCAATCTGGATTAGGGTCTCCTATTATTTTTTGATCAGCAGTACTAATAGTTCCACTGTCATCTATATCTGTAAATAATGGGTCTCCTGCTTGGTTAAGTGGAGCATTAGCTAGAGCTGTACCTGCTGGTAAAGCACCTCCTTGGTAAACACCTCGATATTCATAGCCATAAAAAACACCAACGGCTTCACCTTCTCTTAAAACATGCGTACGTGCAACGCTAAAATATCCTGGCGAAGCATCTTGAAATACATCTATACCATTAAGCAATGATACAACCTTATTTTTATTTGTTGCCCAGTTAAAATCTGTAGTCCAACTAAAATTGTCAGTATACATATTTTTTGTGTTTAAAGAAATTTCAAATCCTTTATTATTAATCTCCCCTACATTTTTAATACTTGCTAATGTTGCAAAACCAAGATATTCTGGTTGACTTGCATCTGCTAAAAGAAGATCTTTAGTATCTATATTATAATAGTCTAATGAAAGAGAAACTTTATTATTGAATAAACCTAAATCTAAACCAACATTTGTTTGATAAGAAGATTCCCATTTTAAATCTGGATTAGCAGCTTGATCTGGAATAACGGCATTTACAACTTGTCCGTTAATTGTAGTATAAAGAGTAGTAAAACGTGCTAAAGACTTATAAGCATCAATTGCTTGGTTACCAGTTACACCATAACTCGCTCTTAACTTTAAATTTGAAATTTTATCATGATCTTTTAAAAAGTTTTCATTTGATATTTTCCAACCTATAGCACCAGAAGGAAAAATAGCATATTTTTCATTAGCAGCAAAATTGGATGCCCCATCTCTTCTTACAGTGGCTGTTAGTAAATACTTGTCATCGAAATCGTAATTTAATCTACCGAATTGAGATTGAATTTCTGCTTCTGTTAAAGATGAAGTAGGCAATACAGTAACTGAACCACCGCTTAAATTATAATAAGAAAAACTATTAGAAATAAAATTTTGAGCACCTGCAGAAAATCTTTCTGAAGTAGTTTTTTGATAAGAATAACCTGCTAACAAGGTTAAATTACCTTTTCCTATTTCCGCATCATAAGTCAAGTAATTTTCACTCAAAATGTCTGTACGTTTAAGGTTTGATATAGATGCTTTTCCTCCTGTACCACCCCCTGCAGTATTAATTAATGTTGATGGTCTAAAAAATCCTACAGTTTCATTGGTTGTACTATAACCTAAAGTAGTTTTAAAAGTAAGATTTTCTATGATATCATAGTTTGCATATAAGTTTGCCCTAAATTGATCTGTTTTAGTTGAATTTACAGCTTCAGTAGCAATGGCATAAGGATTATCAATATTATCACCAACACCATCACTAGTTGTATTTAAACCGTTTGCATCTTTCACACCATAATCAGGCCTAAATCTAAACATTAATGAAATAACATCGTCTCCACCACCATTAATACCATCATTACCTGTTGATTGTGTAGGAACTCCTTCTTTAGCACCTCTACTACCAAAAAGATTCATACCTAATTTCAATTTATCAGTTACTTGCGCGTCAACATTAGACAAGAACGTTAATCTTTCATAACCAGAATTTATAATAATCCCTTCTTGTTTAAAATAATTTGCAGAAGCATAAAAATTTATGTTATCTGTTCCGCCTGAAAAAGAAAATTGATGATTCTGTATACTTCCAGATCTATATAATAAGTCTTGCCAATCTGTATTTGCTGGTCCTTGAACAAAACTAGGATTCGCTATTTGTTGATAAGCTGCA
The DNA here is from genome assembly GCF_052728615.1 of Mariniflexile sp. Classification (NCBI taxonomy): domain Bacteria; kingdom Pseudomonadati; phylum Bacteroidota; class Flavobacteriia; order Flavobacteriales; family Flavobacteriaceae; genus Mariniflexile; species Mariniflexile sp. The sequence goes on from NZ_JBFVFE010000014.1 coordinate 12,975, forward strand.
AATTCATCTGCGTTTAATAAATCTAGCCTATTTGAGGCATTTTGAACAGAATAATTAGAATTAAGTTCTACAGATAATTTACCACTTTTACCTTTTTTGGTAGTTACCATAACAACACCATTTGAACCTCTAGAACCATAAATAGCGGTTGCTGATGCATCTTTTAAAACCTCCATAGATTGAATGTCATTGGCCTGTGGCATACTTGCACCTACAAAACCATCTACAACAATAAGCGGAGAACTACTTGCATTAATAGAAGTATTTCCTCTTATTTTTATGTTTATAGGAGCCCCAGGCTCACCACCATTATTAGATTGAACAACTACACCGGCTGCACGACCTTGAAGTGCTTGAGTTGCGTCTAAAACAGGAAATGCGTTAAGTTCTTCTTCTTTTATTGAAGATACTGCGCCTGTAATATCACTCTTTTTTCGAGCACCGTACCCAATTACTACAACTTCATCTAACGAACTAGCGTCTTCAGCTAGTGTTATATCCAATTGTTTTTGCCCTGTAATGGCAACCGTTTGGGAAACGTATCCTAAAAAGGAAAATTTAAGTTTTTCGCCGGATTTAACTTCCAACTGATACTTTCCATCAAAATCTGTAGCGGCTCCTCTTGAAGTACCAGCTACAATTACATTTACACCAGGAATTGGCACATTGTATGCATCCGATACCGTACCAGACACTACATATGTGTTCTGTGCAAATAATGAAATATTGAAGAACAATATTCCAACTAAAATTAGTTTAGTCTTTAAATTCATTTGTGTTTGTGTTATGTTATTAATAATTAATTAAATAGACAAAATATAAATCTATGCATCATGTGTCTATATCTATTAGAAAATAGAAAACGCAAATTCCAATATAAAATCAATTGTATTATATTGTTATGTAATCTTTCTTTCATTATGTGATTGTGTGAATTTTACTTCTCTCTCTCCTAATAGTTGTAATTTGTTCAAAGGAATAGAGCGTACATCCATCTTTTTTTTTTGCTTTTAGTCTGGTTTCATCACTTTCTTTTTTATTTTTTTTAGTTATTGTTTAATTTTTAACCAAAACAGATAATTAATATGCTCATGGATATTATTACTACCATGAAGAAATATTGTATTATTTTAATTTTAGTTCGATTTAGTTTCATTGTCTAAAATTTAAAAACTTATTGTGTCCTAATAATCCGAACAAGAGTCCTCAAAAATCCTGAACCAGCATTTTTATAAGTAAAATGTTAATTTCTGATGATTAAAATAGAGTGTTTATTAAAGAGCTATAGAGATATAAGTTTTTATTTCTTTTGCAAGTGCTTTATTTCATTGGCTATTCTATTTTTTTGATTAAAATTGAAGCTTAAACTCTATCGATTATTTGGTTTACCAAATTGGTTTACCAAATTGGTTTTCCAAATATATGTTAATTTATCGTTAAAATGAAATAAAAAATAAAAAAACTTCAATTTGAATAAAAAAGTCGGTAAAAAAAATGAATAAGACTACCCATATAGGTCGTATAACAATATTAAGAAATCCAATTATTAAAGGTAATTACAGTGGGTTTGGAAGTTTTTAAGATTCATAAAGTAACGCTGATAATCAATGCCTTGAGGCTTAAATGGGTAGTCCTAAAAATAAATAAAGAATTTCTTGAAACCAACTATCCTCGGCAGAGCCATAGAAGCATGCTTCGACTGAGCTCATCACAGGTTTCGCCGGTTTCATTTTGGCCCCGGGACCAAAAACCGTCCCGAAAGCTTTCGGGATTGTATTTTGCCCCACCCGGCCCCGAACCGTCGGGAGCGAAAAGGCAATTCCGACCTTCCCCAAGGGGAGGTACAATTGGAAACCCCGACGCAAAGCGTCGAGGAATTCTTTAGATTAAACTGAAAACCTATTAGCGTATTGTGAAGGTGTTATGCCATACTTTTTTTGAAAACATTTACTGAAATATTTAGGGTTTCGGAAACCGACCTTATAGCATATTTGGGAAATGTTGATTTTATTTTGCTCTAGAAGCTGAGCAGCCGTTTTTAATCTGATTTCATGGATAAACTCATTGGGCGTAAAATTTGTCCAAGCCTTTATTTTTGTAAACAACATGGTACGACTAATGCCCAATTCTGAACAGAAAAATGGAATATCAAACTGTTCATTTGAAATATGGCTCTCTACGATCCCAATGGCTTTTTTCAGCAATTCCTCATCTAAGGAAGATACCGTTATTTCACTTGGAGTAAAATTATTTTCGTTTGAAAATTTGTCCTTTAATCGTTGTGTGGATTCCAAAAGGTTTTTAATCCGTAGTTTAAACTCTTTTAAATCGAAAGGTTTGCTAATGTAATCATCGGCACCACTTTCCAAGCCCTCAAACTTATAAACCAATGAGGTTCTTGAGGTTAACAATATAACCGGAATATGACTGGTTTTTAGGTTTTCCTTTATTTTCGCACAGAGTTCTGTACCTACCATTTCTGGCATGATCACATCGCTTACAATTAAATCCGGCACATATTTAATGGCTTTTTTCATGGCTACCTTTCCGTTTTCGGCTTCCATAATGTTATAATCCTTTTTAAGAAGGTTCTTCATAAAAGACCGTAATGGTTTATTGTCCTCAACAATCAATACGGTGTATTTTTCTTCATTGACTACCAAATCGTTTATATCTTCTTCAATGATAACATCATTGGTAATGAGTTGGGATTCATATTGGGTAACATCATCACTGATCTTGAAGTTTTGCAGGATTTCATTTTCCAAAAGATGCTCTTTTCCTAAAGGAAGCGACACCGTAAAAATAACGCCTTGTTCTTTTTTGTTTTCAACTTTAATAGTGCCTTTATGGAGCTTCACGATATTTTTAGCTATTGAAAGCCCTATACCGGTGCCCTTATTATAATTTTCCTGTGGTTTATTGTGGATAGGGATCTCGAAAAACCGATCAAAAATCTTGTCTATATGTTCTTCGGCAATACCAACACCAGAATCGCTCACTTCTATTAAAATGTCATTTTCCAATTTTAAAACATGTACTGAAATAGCACCTCCTTTTGGTGTGTATCTAAACGCATTTGAAATTAAATTATAAAACACGCGCTCTAATTTATAACGATCATAATACACTAAAATCTCTTCATCTGAGGTATTGAACGTATAGGTGTAATCGCCATCCTTTGCAAATTCGCTAAATGACAAAAATATTTCGTGTAAAAACTTAACAATGTTCCCTTCGGCAGATTCTAAACTAAACTGGTTGTTTTCCAATTTCCTAAAATCCATCAACCTGTTAATAAGGCGCAATAAATGGTTGGCGCTACTCTCTATAACCAATAACTTTTTATACATGGCATTGCTGCCATTGTAGTCTAAAAGGATTTGTTGCAAGGGTCCTAAAATGAGGGTTAACGGGGTTCTGAACTCATGCGAGATATTGGTAAAAAACTGTAATTTGGCTTGGTTTACATCTTTGTTGCGTTCACTTTCAATATGTTCCATTTCCAGTTCGTACTTTAATTGAGCCTTCGATTTCATGATCCAGATCAGCCCATAAATGGACAACCCCAATAAAAGCGCGTACAAGGATAGCGCCCAAGCACTTCTCCAGGGTGCGGGGTTTACTACTATTTTTAAAATGGTGGGGGTATTGTTCCAAATACCATCGTTGTTGGCCCCCTTTACTTCAAACTGATATGTTCCCGGACTTTGAATGGTATAATTTGCTTCGTTATTTGTGGTTGTTATCCATTGGTTGTCCAACCCAACCAACCTGTAAGCATAGCGGTTGTTTGCCGAATTGATAAAATTTGGTATGGAGAAACTTATGGAAAAATTGGCCTTATCATAACTAAGTGTAATTTCCTTTGTATATGTGATACTTTTTTTAAGAATATTTAAATCGCTATTTATAGGTACCGACTCATTTTTTACCTTAAAATCGGTAAGCACTACTTGTGGTGCGTATTTGTTTACTGTAATTTTGTTGGCATTAAAATATGTAACCCCCACCGGCCCTCCAAAATAGAGGTTGTTAGAGCCTAAATTTAAACTGGCATTATCGTTAAACTCATTACTGATGACGCCATCTCTTTGGTCGTAAATAATGACCGTTTTTTTAATGGGGTTGTATTTGATAATGCCTTGGTTGGAGCCTAGCCAAAGGTTTCTATTCGTGTCCTCTAAAATGGAATGTACAGAGGTAATTTGTATGTTTCCTTCACCTAAATCAATGTTGTCAAAAGAGTTACCGTTGAACAGAAATAGCCCTTTTCCTTTGATTCCCACCCATATTCGTTGATTGCTATCTTTATGTAAAGATAAAATATCGTCGCCCGAAAGCGCTTCATTATTAAAAAAAAACGTTTGAATCCTGTATGATCTAAAGTCAGGATCATTTGGTTTTATTAGGTTCAATCCACTTTGTGTACCCACCCAAATGGTATTTTTTTTATCGACCAGGACCGATCGAATTCTATTGTTGGATAAAAATCCATTTCCTGTTTTTCCTGTTCCAATTTCTTGAAATGTCTTGTTTTTGGTATCATACCGTATCAATCCTTTTCCAAAAGTACCAATCCATAGTATGTTTCCAGTTCCTTGTTTTATATCATAAACACCCGATTGCCGAATTAACTTCTGCAGATTTTCATCTACTTGATCCGTTTCAAATTTTTGGGTATGTATGTTATAAATTGAAATGCCTTCTACAAAAGAGCCAATCCAAAGGAGGCCTTTTTCCGAAAGGTATAACGACTTTATATTATCGCTGGTTAAGCCTTTAGAGTTTTTAGTAGTTAAATAACTGGTTTTTCCTGTTTTGTTGTTAAGTATGGTAATACCGCCACCTTCGGTACCAAAATATATGTTTTTATCTTGGTCGCTTACCATGGACCCAATGGCATCAAAGCTTAATGAACTATCACCAGAATTTTGATTGAAATTGGTAAAATTGATATTGGAAATATCCCAAAAATTAACACCTTTATAATAGGTGCCTATCCAGACCGAACCATTTCTATCGGTATATACACATTTAACTTTATCAAGTTTAGATGTTTTATTGGTTTTCAACTTTAATCCGTTAGGCTCTATAACATTAATTCCGCCATACGTACCTACCCATAATGCGCCTTTGTGGTCTATATCAAGTGCTCTAACATCCTTTCCTATTTCAGCGAATTTCCCGTCGTTTAAAAATGATACCAGTTTTTTGGAAACAGCATCCCATTTTATGAGTCCGGAATTTTTTGTTCCTATCCATAAATTTGCATTGGCGTCTTCTTTAATATCCTGAACAAAAAGCGTGGGGTGGTTTTCTAAAGCATGGTGGTTTTCAAACCTAAACCCATCATTTTTTCTGCTTATAAATTTACTCAATCCTTTGGCGGTACCAATCCAGATATCACCGTTTTTAGTTTCTAAAATGCTTAAAACATAATTATCGGACAAACTTGAAGCATCAGTGCCCGAATGATAAACGGTTGTGAATTTTTGGGTGGTTTTATTATAAATTGAGAGTCCGTTTGACGTTCCTATCCAAATGTCGTTCTGGATTTCCTTAACACACCAAACGGTATTGTTGCTCAAAGAGCTTTTGCCATTTTGATGGAAAAACCTTTTAAAGGTATTATTTATAGGATTGTAGCAGTTTAACCCATTGTAGGTTCCCACCCAAATATGGCCTTCATTATCTTCTTCAATTGATAGAATATCGTTATTGCTTATGGATAGGGAATCCGTTGGATTGTTTCTAAAAATGGTAAAGCTATGGCCATTATACTTATTCAACCCATCGCGCGTGCCCAACCACATCTGGCCTAAATTATCTTGATGGATGGCGATAACCGAACTTTGGGAAAGACCATTTATGGTGGATAGATTATTCAACCTATAATCCATAGATTGAGAACAAACATCTGTTTGGGTCAATAAAATGAAAAATAAGATATAAACAACCCGATTCATAAAATATATGTCAATTTTCTTAAAATTTCCAATCATTATTTTAAAAAATTCTGAGTGAAAGTTAATGAATTAAAAATTCTAAGTATTATTTAAAAGTAGCACATTTATTTTAAACGTAACTTCAATTGATAGTCATATAATGACGGGATGATTTTTAAGGATTGGTTGATGAATTCTTGATATGAATGTGGTTCATAGTCTATTTTAAAAGTACCATTTCCGCTTACACCAATAATGTAGGCATAAGGTCCATCCTCAATACCATTCAAAACCAATGGTTTTTTGGAGTCCAGTTTACTTAAAACATGCACATTCAAATTCCAAAACGTACTGTAGGCGCCATGGCTGGGTTTCCAGTAACCTGCGCCGCCGCCTGAGAATAATGGATAACTATTATCGGCATTCGGGTTGAGATGGACCGTAATATTATCAAATAAATTTTGATGGTTAGCCCCAGAATGTTGGTCCAATAACGGGTTGGAAAACACTTCGCAGTTTTGATACACATTCTTGGTTGAAAACGTATTGAAACTTAATGGATGCACCGCATTGTTAAATACTTTTAAGTTTTTAACCAATACATTGTAAACACCAGCCATGGCAACCGTGTAATGTGCCATATTGCTGCCTTCTGTTACAATATCTTCTATAGTAACATTGGCTATTTCCTCCGTTAAAATGCCACTATCGGCATTATCTATCACGACATCCTTGACCCAGCTATTAAAAACGCGGGTTAAGCAAATACCGTTATAACCTGGTTCTATATGATGTGCCACCCGGGGTGCGTTGGGAAAGGTAATTTTAAATTGTTCAATGCCCACTTCCTCTAAATGTTTCCACGCCACCAATTGGGCATTGTAGCTCGGTTTTATTGAAATGGTCAAAGGCGATTTAATGGTCACTTTGTTATTAACAATTTTTGTTACTTCTACTTGCTGGGTTACAATGGGCAAATCTGGAAACATCCAATGGTGCGAACCTACTTTTACCTTCGTGTTTTTATACAAATCCTGTATAATGCTACCGTTTTCGCCTTCAGTATTAAACAGTTCGAGCTGTACAACATCGCCCACCTTTAGTCCGTTTACATTGGAAACGGTAACGACGTGTTCTCCTCTATTTCCTTGTTGTACTTTTGCTAGAACCTGCTTTGGTTGGTCGTATTTTTGCAAATAGGACTTGACACGTTCACCCGGAACCTGTGTCCAGATAAAACCTCCGGACCACGCATATTGGGAAAAAGGCAAATCTATATTGTTCTCTTTTTGAACCTCTCTTTTATCAAATTCCAATAAATATTCCCTTAACTCGGTCAGCGATTCCGGGTTTTCCAAATACATCATGGGTCGTGGACAGAAAATTTCGGTACCACCATCGCCTACTCCAGTTCCTTTAAGCACAAAATGACTGCGCTCTATATACAAAATAGTGCTTAAAATCAATCGGCCTGCTGGGAGTTGCAACACTACAGGCCCCTCAATGGCATTGGCTGCTTGTATGGCTTTTAACAACGCTTTGGAATCGTCCAATCCATCATTTGGCACAACGCCATAATCGGTGGCCAAAATTAGGTTGGTTTGGTTGTTCGGAATTTTTATTTCTCCGTTATGATACCCTGCAAAACTATAATCCGGCAAATAGTTTTGCTGAATCATTGCTTTATCACCAATGATTTTTGGTAGCTCTTGCGAACTTACGTTAGCGGTAACAAATAATATAAACCCTAAAGTTACATTAGCTAAATAATCTTTTTTTAATACACTTTTCATGTTTTTATATTTATTGTTTTTTTAATGGTCATCCCGATAGCTATCGGGACTGTTCGCTATTAATCATTTCGTTGGGTGATAATGCTTTTAACATGCTCGTTTCATATGTTGATATTTATTTATTTTTATCCCGATAACTATCGGGAGTCATATATAATTCGCATATCATCATTGGTGTTTGCGACCAATTTTCGGTCATGCTCATTTCATAGTAACATTATCTATAAAATTAAAAATACTTTAAAAAAGTAAAATTACCATTAACTTGAAAAACCAAAGTCCAAAAATAGATATACAATTGTCCATATAAAAAGCAAATGTTCTATTATCTCAACTTTTTGAATGCCATTACGGATGATACGCTACCCTTTTTTGTATTTTTAGGAAACATTTCATTTTTAAATTTGAAGAACCTAAAATTTCAATCCCATGATAAAAACAACAGCAACACTAGCTAACCTTTTTATTTTCACTGCGTTTTTTTGTAATGCGCAACAAACAACCCTACAAGCTGATGGTAAGGGCAATACTTATGGGTTAATAAACAACGTGCTCGCTGCTGGTAAAGAGGCGGTTGAAAGTCCGGATTGTGCCCATGAATCCTTTGGAAAACATATTACCGAGGTGTGGGACGCCGAATTGGAAAAATATGTTTTTCAGTTTAGCATCCATACCACTCCCGATAATGACCGCTGTGAAAAATTTGACAGACAACGCTTAGAGATTAAAACATACGGGCCTTCTGCTGAAAATTTAAAAGGCACTTTAGGGGATCTGATTACTTACGAATGGAAATTCAAACTGCCAAAAGGATTTCAACCCTCCACAAGTTTTACACACTTGCACCAAATAAAAGCGGTTGGTGGAACCGACGGGATGCCCCTTTTTACATTGTCAGCCAAAAAAGGAAAAATCAATAAAATGAATTTAGTGCACGACAATGAAACCATTATTGCCAGTGCCAATTTAGAGGATTTTGAAAACGTTTGGGTACAAGCAACCGAAACTATCAAGGTGGGCGCACAAGGCAGCTATTCATTACATATAAAAAGAATAAAAGACGGAAAAGAACTTTTGTCCTACAGCAACAACAATATACTGACCATAAGGGATGATAATGAATTTATAAGACCTAAATGGGGCATTTACAGAAGTTTGAAAAAAGTGGAGGATTTAAGAGATGAAACCCTTTGGTTTGCGGATTTTTCAATAACTGAGGAAATGCCATGACCCTGAAATAAAACGATGCAAACACTATTTTTGAAATTAAAACAATGTTTCGTAGATAGGCTATAAGAATTGTGTTTTAAAAAAATAACGGCCTACTATTTTAGATAGTAAGCTGTTATAATTTATTTAAACAAGATTAAAATGCTTATTCCTTTTCTTTTTCTGGCAATAAAATAAATTCAGCATAGTTATCCATATCAAAATAAGTATTTGCTGCCTTTTGAAACATTTGTGAATCTATTTTATTAATGAGACCCTCATAATCTAAAATAGATTCTGGATTTAATTTATACTCAAAAGCATCTTTCAATTTATATGTCCAATATCCATTAATTTCTAAATATTCTTTGGTATTAGCCAATTCCGCTTCTTTAACTTTATTTAAATCTTCAGGAGATGCACCATTTTCCTTTATTTTATTGATTTCTTCAAAAACCTTTTCAATTAGTTTTTCTACATTACCTGGATCGCAGGTAAATCTAATATTCATTCTGTACCAATCATAAGGTCTATCTGATGCAAAACCTGAAACTTGCACACCATATACCCCAGCCATTTTTTCGCGCATTTCTTCGGTAAGTTTTATTTTAAGCAATTTACCTAGTAACTCTAACGTTTTTTTCTTTTCAAGAGAAAAATCAAGAGTCCCTGTAAAACGCATATCTACCTTACTTTTATCATCAACACCTTTTACAATGGTTTCTTTAATTGTACCCTTTGTATATCTTAATCCAATGTCTTTCCATGTGCTATTTTCATTTAGGTTAGATGGCAGGCTTCCTAAATATTGGGTTGCATATTTTTTAAGGTTTTCTATTTCAAAACTGCCAACAAAAATAAAGGTAAAGCCATTTGCTGACGAAAAGCGTTCCTTATAAAAATTATAAGTATCATTAAGTTTCAATTCGTTTTCAATTTGTTGTTCTGTTAATGGAATGGCTCTTAGATGACTATTAGTGGTGTATTCGCTAATCTTTTTTTCAAAAAAACTATCAGGGCTATTATCTTGATCTTTAAATAGAGATTTTAAATTTTCTTTATTGGCATTAAAAACATCTTCATCTTTATTGGGTTTCGTAAAATACAAATGTACCATTTGCAACATCCTTTCCAAGTCTTTTGATGAGCTACTACCGGAAAACAATTCATCATAAAAGTTTATACGAGGCGTCGCACTAACTGTTTTTCCCATATTTAGCTTTTTCAAGTCTGTATCTGATATATTGTTAATACCACTAGATCCAATGATACTTCCAGCATTTCTAGCTGAAACATATAAGGAATCCGGAGCAACAGAACTTCCTCCTGGTCTAAAACCACTCATTGAGATCAAGTCGTTTTGAAACTTGGTTGGTTTAGCAATTACGGTAACGCCGTTTGCCAGTTGCCACGTGGTAACATCTACCTTTTTATTATATGTTTCGCTTATAATTTTTCCTGGTTCTGGTGCATTGGGCATTAACTGGATGTCGCCAAGTTTATCTTTGTAAGGCTCAATGTTTTTAAAAGTTACATTTTTAAGTGTTTTCTCAATTTCGCTTTCAGTTGGCAATTCCAAATCTGCTTTTTCTATAGCATTTACAACCACTGCCATGTTGTCTTCTCTTACCCATTCTTTACTTATGCCATTCACTTCTTCAACAGAAATACTGGGCAAAACCTCTTTATAGAATGCATATCTAAACGTATCACTTGGAATTGGCTTATTATCTGTAAAATTATCTATATACTGTTCTATATAATATCTTGTAGATAGTTTTCCTGCTTCATTTCTACGTATATCAGCATTATTCAGTAACAATTGTTTGTATCGTTCAAGTTCTGGACTTGTAAAACCATGCTTTTTTGCGCGTTCACTTTCTGTAAATAGCGCATCAATACCCTCAGTAATTTTATCTTCTTTAAGATTGGCTCTTAGGTAGTAACTATCCATATTACCTAAAAAGTTACCAATACCAGCAGTTGCCGATAAAAAAGGGGCGTCTGGTTGTAGCTCAACTTCACTTAATCTTTGGCGCAACATACCTGTATATAAACTTTTTAGAAGTTCTTGTCTAAAATCCTTTAAAGTCTGTACTTCTGTTTCTTGTTTTTTAATATAAATAGATATGCTAACACCTCTGGCTTCTTTATCGGTAATTAGGGTAACTACGGGCTCTTTATTCTCTGGAATTTTATAGTACGCTCTTTCTTTTGGGTTTTCAACTGGTATAATACCACTAAAAAGTTCCTTTACTTTTTTTTCAGTTTCAAGCACATCAAAATCGCCAACCAGTACCAGTGCCATTAAATCCGGTCGGTACCAATTTCTGTAAAATCGTTTCATGGCATCGTAATCAGAATTCATAATAACATCCAACTTACCTATGGGTGCTCTTTCTGCATATCTAGAATTATTGGTAATTAGGGGTATAGATTTATAGTACATGCGCATTCCCGCACCGCTTCTGGCTCTTAATTCTTCGGCCACAATGCCTCTTTCGTTGTCAATCTCTTCATCTTCAAAAGTGATACCGTCTGCCCAATCTCGTAAAACCTGTAAACTGGTATTAAAGGTCTCTTCATCTGTGGGAACAGATAATTTATAAACGGTTTCATCAAAACTGGTATGTGCATTCAAATCGGCTCCAAATTCAACACCCAAACTTTGCAGGTAATCTATAAGCTTATTTTTTTCAAAACTTTTAGTGCCGTTAAATGCCATGTGCTCTACAAAGTGTGCTAACCCTAATTGGTCTTCATCTTCTAAAATAGAACCTACATTTATAACGAGTCTTAATTCTGCTTTGTTTTTTGGCTTGGCATTGTGTTTTATGTAATAGGTTAAACCATTGTTAAGTTTACCTATTTTAACTGTGGGATCTGTAGGGATTTCCGAATCTAGGGTTGCTATATTCCATGTCTTTTTTTGGGCAGAAAGACTTGATATACTAATAAAAAATAATACTACGATTGCTATTTTAATATGTTTCATAATTGATGTTTTTATAATTTAATATGTGTTTATTTATTTTGTAACAAAACTATTGCTTAGGATTATAATCAAACATACGCTCATCAATATTTGGGTTTAACTCGATTGATTTTACTAAAGTGACACTTTGCAACGAAGTATCTTTATACTTCTGTTCTATTCTAAAGGGAAAAAGCAAATCGCCCACTTTTTTGTAATCAGAAAGATATTCTTGTTTTATTTTTCCACGAGCTAGCCCAATCTTTTCTTCACTTACAATTAATATGGGCAAGAAGTTTTTTGTATCAAAATAATAAAAATCGATATTATCTTCAACCTGTCCATTAATAAACAGGGTGTTTTTGGTTAGTTGTATTACAAAACAGCTGTTTTCATTAATGTTTTCTTTACCTAATAGTTCAATTTCAAAACCTTTTTTCTTGTAATCTATAAACGGATTTGGAAAATCTTCTTTTTCAAGGCGTAGCTTTTCTGTTTCGTCTTCGCTTAATTTTTTCAAACCCATACGTTCAGACAAAAAATTCCAAGCTATATTTCCATCAAAAGCAAAAGATATTAGTTCCTTCTCAAACATGATATCTTTTTCAATTTGTTTTCCATTTTTTAAACGAATTGTTACTATGGAATCTACATAGCTTTTGTTTTCTATCATTTTTATGTATTTAATACTTTCTATTTTTTTCCAATTCACATAACCCCCTGTTTTTCCAATGTAATTGTTAATAATTTCGTCGGCACTTTGCGCATTAAGTAAGCTTATAGATATTAAACAAATACTTATTATTATGTTTTTCATGTGTTTATTTTAATGGTTTTTAATGGTCATCCCGATAGCTATCGGGACTGTTCGGCAATAATCATTCGTTTAGTGTTAAAATTTTGAACATGCCCATTTCGTAGCTTTAATTTTTAAATTATTTTAATCTGTCTTCATTTATGATGCTTTGCTTTTTTTCTTTTTTAGTTATGGCATGACCTGAAGCAAAACGGTATGAAAAGCCAAAAGTAATTATGGGATTAGGCATGCCAAACGATTGTGATACGTTACGAACCCCATCAAACGTGTAATTATTTATGTTGTTATTGCTGGCATTAAAAATATCTAATATTCCAAAATTCAGGTTTCCTTTATCATTTAAAATGCGTTTGGTTATATTTATTTTTCCAAAAAAATTACCACCTATAGTTTGTTGTAAACCCGCAAACCTATTTGTTCTTACAGAGAAAAAAGCCTCCAGGGTTATTTTTTTAGGTAGCGAAAAAGAATTAGTTAATTCGATATTTACATTACCTCCAATATTAGTAACTAAACTATTATCTATTTTAGTGTAAGAAAATGAAACCGTTGGATATAATGCCCACCATTTAAAAAGGGATGCTTTTTGATAATTAAAGATGAAAGAATGAGCAAAACGCTCGCCTACATTTTCATACGATTGAATAACGGTGTTCGCTTCTTGAGAAGTAACTTGAAAAAAGGCGCTTTTTACATGCACATAATTATAATTAATAAAATATTTATTTTTATGAGTGTAACTTAAACCATAATTATAAATATCTTGGGGGTTTAAATTGGGATTTCCACGTTGTATGGTAAAATCGTTTATGTACTCTTCAAAAGGGTTTAAATGTAGGTAGCTTGGTAAATTATATAGTTTTTTAAATGATATACCAATGCTATTCGTTTCTTCCTTATTGGTAGTATATTTTAAAGCAATAACAGGTAAAAACTGCGTAAAGGTATTGTTAAATATTTGCTGTGTTGCAGACGAAATACTTTCTGTAAGTACCTGTTCTATACGAAGCCCAACGGAATATTTAAATCTTTTGGCATTAGAGTCCATATTTACATAGCCACTAAGTACTTGTTCTTTATAACTAAAGGCATTGCTTAAACCAGCGTTGGTAGCCCAAATTATATTTTGATTGTTCAAAATTTCAAATATATTACTACTGCTTATGGAAACCTCATCATATTTAGCACCAATTTCAAACGTTTTTTTTTGCTTTGCTGGTAGCGCATAATCCAAAAGAAAACTCTTGGTATTGGTTAGTTCGTTCTTTACATCCCTATTTTGCTGTTCTTTACCAATAGTACCTGTAGCATCTGTATTTAAAATATTAAAAAAATTGCTAATACCATTCGTTCCATTACTAAAACGCATGGCAAAATCCAATCGGTGCTTGTCGGCTATATCATACCTATATGAAAAATCGTAACTATATGTGGAGTTTGGTATATTAGTTCGCAAGTTATTGGTAAGCATACTATCCAATACGGTATTATTAAACTGCTCCACGAAAAGTGTACTTTCATTTTTTGAAGACTGATTGCCTATAGAAAACCCTGTAGAGAAAGAGTGTTTTTTGTTTAATTGATAATCTGTACCAAAATTATATCCTAAAGAGTTCATTTTATATGTGTTTTCTTTAATACCAGTAAATAATACATTGGCATTTAAAAATTCTTGCTCGGTGTAATAATTAACATCTCGATCTAAAAAAAGTCCTGAAATACCGCCATTAAAAACGAATTTATTTGTTTTATAATCCATAAATAACCCAGACCTTAACGATTGGCTGTTGTTGTATGTACTACTTAAACTGCCTAACATACCATTTTTACGCTGTTTTTTTAAATTAATATTTACAATACCATCAATTCTACCATCATGTTTTGCCGATGGGGTTTGAATAATCTCGATAGTATCCAAGCGTTCTCCCGTCATGCTCTCTAACATTCTAAACAACATTTGCCCAGACACCCGAGTAAGTTTTCCATCAATCATAATTTGTAAGTTGGGTTTACCTAACATTTCAATGGTGCCATTTTCTGCATTAACCCTTAAACCTGGTAAATAGCTTAATATATCTGCAATAGGCTTTTTGTTTAAAAGGCTATCGTTTTTAACATCAAACAGCATACCGTTGGCCATTTGGGTAATTTTTTTATTTATGTTCTGTTGTAACACAACTTCGTTCAACGCTGTTATTTCTTCATTTAAAACAATAGTTCCTAAATTTATATTGGTTGTAATGGTTAATTTTTGGGCGTATTTTTCAAAGCCCAACATGCTTATGCTTAAATAATAGTCGCCCGCTGTTGTTTTTAATAAAAAAGAACCATCATCTTGACTGATGGTTTTTGCTTGTTTATTGGTTTCTATGTTAGTGAGTATGATATGGGCAGAAGCCAATGGGTTATTTAAACCATCAACGTTCTTTCCGTTTATGGTTACTGCATTAACGCCACTTGCTTTTTTTAATTTTATAGACCACTTCTGCCCATATACTGAAGCTATACAAAAAATCGATACGAATAATAAAGAAAGCTTCATTTTAATACTCTTAAATTAATTTTGATAACAAATAAAGCCTGCTTCCAAAAACTCTGCAAGGTCTATACATCCATCTGCATTCGTATCCGTAGACCAAAATAAAGAAGGAGTTGCACCTCCCAAGGTAAGCCACTCATTATAACTTAAGCATCCATCTTGATCTGCATCAGTATAATAAAAAGCTTCAACGCAAGGATCAACAAATGAGTTGTAATTGATTAAAGAAATTGATTTTGCTGACAATGACATTGTAAAGGCAAAAACTAGAGTAAACATTATTATTTTTTTCATGATTTTAAAATTTTAATTATTAATAAATATTTTGTTTTAAAATCTACGAGGTATATTACTTTTGCAGCATGTTCCTCTGGTTTTTTGTTATATAATCTATCTTATTGGTAGGTAGTTTTAAGGTTAAACATGTCGAACTGTTTATATCCATTCGCTCTTAATCAGAGGTTTTTGTATTTTTTTAAAGCTTAAAAAAATAGAGCTCTAAACCTCTTGAGGAGACCTAAAGCCCTATTAAAAAACTAACTCAAACTATAAAACACTTTTGTTATATACCCTCATACCCTGGGTTTTGGTCTGCCAATGTTATAGCGCCATTACCATTAATCTCTTCCTCGGGTATAGGTAAAATATATTGGTTTGAACTTGTAATTGATGGCTTTAATGTCATAGCTTTACCAAAACGTATGGCTGCAAACCATTCGCTACCGTTCTCAAAGGCAAGTTCTCTTGCTATTTCATTAAAAATATCGTTTTTAAGTTCATCTATATTAGTTGCAGGTGTATCGCCTATGCCTGCACGGTTTCTTATTCTATTTAATGGCTTGCTACTGTCTTCAAATGTAGCACCACTAAATGCCAAACCCTCTGCTTTTACTAAATACATTTCTGCTAAACGCAAAAAATAAGTAGGTCTAAACGTAGCTGCATTATTTGTTTTTAAAACAGTAGTGCCACTAAAGGTAAATGGTTTTCTGGGGTCGCTGGCCATTAAGGCAGTAAACCAAGTATTGCCAGTTCTGCCTGGATAAAAACGCTTTCTATTGTTATCCTCGGTATCTGAATTTTCATCGCGATAGGTCATTAAAATCATTTCTGAGGAATTCAGTCCTTTATTAAAAGCAGTTTTAAAATCGACTTCAAGGGATGTCATCCCATCATTTATAACCTCATCTGCCAAAACAGCGGCCTCTGCATATTTTCCTTGATAAAGCAATACTTTAGCTTTTAAAGCTTTTGCGGCAGTTTTAGATGCTCTGTAAGATACCGTATAATCTGGGGCATCTGCAATGGCTATATCCAAATCCGATAAAATTTGGGCATAACATTCAGCAACTGTATTTCTAGCTTTATCTCTTGTAACAAAGTTTGAAGGTTCTGTACGTAATATAATACCCAGGTTACTGGTTTCATCAAAAAATTGTCCGAAATATCTTAAAACATCAAACGTTGCCATGGCTCTTAAAAAATGAGCCTCTCCTAAAATTTCCCTTTTATCTTTAATTGAAACCAATTCTTCAGACAATTGAGAAGTTTGTACTATAGAATTATTTGCTAAATCCATAACCTTGTAAAAAATCAGCCAATAATCTCTAAGATAGGGATTATCAAACTGTACTGCGTTGTCTGAAAATTGCCCATGAATTGCTCCTCCACCTGAGACACTCATTGAACCTATCATGGCACTGGGTATCAACTCTGAAAACGTATAATAGTATGCAGAAGATCTAGCTGTAATAGTAGTATATACACCATTTAATAATGCCCTGGCATCGGTTTCGTTCTTAACTACATTTTCAGAAACCAAATTGTTTGGTGGGTCATTTTCCAATACATCTACCAATTCACAAGAATATATGAAAAGTAATGCGACTATATAAATTGTTGTTTTTTTCATAATTATTTTTTTTAAAATCCTATGTTTACTCCTGTAGTGAATACTTTTGCTATAGGAAAACGATTGTTATCCCTGCCTGCACTAATATCATTATTAAACAAATTAGAGGCCTCTGGATCTGCTCCCGGATAATTTGTTATTGTAAATAAATTTTGGGCAGTTATATATATTGAAATGTGATCAAAAAGTTTTATCTGTTCCAAGGCCTGTTTTGAAAATGTATAACTAAAATTCAATGTTTTCAGCCTTAAGTAGGAAGCATCATTAACATAATTTGATGATGTTCTACCATTAGTATTTGGATCAAAGTAAACTTGTCTGGGTATATTGGTATCTCTATTTTCTGGAGTCCATGCATTTAAAGCACTAGTTACTTTATTCTCTCCAATAAACGTACTTGCAAAATTTGTATCACTGGTCAAACTACCCGAATTTATATCGTTGCCCACTGAAAAAGTAAAAAATGCAGATAATGCAAAACCTTTGTATTGGAAGGTATTATTTAACCCTCCAAAAAAATCAGCTTGTGTATCTCCAATAACCTGTTGATCCAACGCAGTGATCCTTCCATCTGGCACCCCATCTGGCCCTGTTAGATCTTTAAATCTTAAATCGCCAGGGGATGTCTGGCTGTTTTGGTATGTACCTGTAGGAGATGCCGTATTTAAAGCATCAATAACTTCTTGATCTTGAAAAAGACCTTCGGCGACATAGCCATAAATTAAGCCTATTGGACTGCCTTCTCTAAGCCTACCACCACCAGGGAAGCCTGTTAAAAAGCCATTCTCATCTCTAAAATCATCAGAGATTTTAGTTAGTTTATTATCGTTTTTACTTACATTTAACGATAGGTTCCAATTAAAATCTTTTGTTCTAATAAAATCTCCCTTTAATTCCAGTTCAAGTCCTGTATTTTTTGTGTTGCCAATGTTTGCGATTATTCTATTAAACCCGGTGCTACCAGGGGTTATGGCAGTAAATAAAGCGTCTTTTGTTTCTTTTGAATAATATCCAAAACCGCCGCTAAATCTTCCTTTAAAAAGGGAAAAATCAATACCAAAATCAATTTGTTCAGTAGTTTCCCATTTTAAACTTGCATTCCCTAATTGCGTCGCAATTATAGAGGGATCTGGCCCATAGTCCTCTGTTCCAAAAAGTGTTCTCCAAGCATAATCCCCAAAATCTTGTTGTCCTGTTGTCCCCATACTGGCTCTAAGTTTCAACTCATCAACAAAAGTGCTCTCACTTAAAAAGTTTTCATTTGAAATTCTCCATGCTACGGCAGCTGCTGGAAAAAAAGCATATTGATTGTTTGGAGCAAATTTTGAAGACCCATCTACTCTTGCAGATACCGTTAATAAATATTTATTATCAAAATCATAATTAACGCGACCAAAATAAGAAGCTAGGCCAGAGCCCGTTTCAAAAGATGATGCATCAGTAAATACGGTGGCGCTCGAAATATTGGTTAGTACATCATTAAAAAAGCCTTCGCCCCAGCCTTTTAAATTAGAACTTTTATTTTTTTCAAAAGAAGCTCCTAAAACGGCATTTATATTATGCTTTTCAATTAATTTGTCGTAAGTCAACGTACTTTGCAATAAAGTATTGGTACTACGACTTCTACTTTCTTGAGCATAACCATCTCCATTACCCTGCAATCTAAACCAACCACCCCCATTTGTATAAGATGGGTAAAAACTTTGTTGATTACCTGCATTATAATTAATGGAGAAAAGTGTTTTGATATTCAGGCCTTGGGTTAATTTTAATTGGGTATAAATGGACCCCAATAACAGTAATGTTTTATTGTTATTAGTTGCTTGAGATAGTGCCACAGGATTTTCACGATTATATTGTGGTGAAAAGGAATAACTACCGTCTTCATCAAAAACCGGAAGATCTGGTCTAAAACTATAGGTAAGCTGTGTGAGAGCTCCATCTTTAGCATCTTGTTCTGCTGACGAGATATTTATTTTTGAACCAAAAGTCCAATTTCTATTAATCTTACTATCAAGATTTAAAGTAAAAGAATACCTGTCAAAACCTGTATTATCATATACACCATCCTGGGTATTGATGCCTAAAGAAGTACTATATCTTGTGTTTTCTGAACCGCCAAGTACGTTTAAATTATAATTTGTTGTAAATGGCGTTCCTGGGCTCACTTCATCTTCCCAATTTGTATCAGCATTTCCAAAGTAAGAACCATCTAGAACAGCACGGGCAAAAGCATCATCTCTAGTCCCATTTTTAACTGCTGTTGTCCACACTTCTCTAAATTGCTGAGCATTTAATACTTCAAGGGTCTGTGCATTTTGAGTGCTGACTGAAACATTGGCATTAAACTTAGTTTCACTGGAATAGACACCTTGTTTAGTATTGATTATAATAACTCCATTGGCTGCTCTTGAGCCATAAATAGCTGCGGCAGATGCATCTTTTAAGACACTTATGGATTCAATATCCGCAGAATTGATATTACCAAGAGGTGTACTTAAACCTTCCTGATTAAGTTCGTTTCCTAAATTTGCCCCTTCAGAGCCACCAATAGGAATATTACTATTGGGAGCTACCGGAATACCATCTATAACGTACAGAGGCTGATTTGATCCTAATAAAGAGGTATTACCCCTAATCCTAACCCTTGCTGCAGCTCCGGGTTGCCCAGAAGAGCTAGTCACATAAACCCCTGAAACTTGTCCTTGCAGAGCATAATCTAAATTTATTGTTGGTGCTTGATTGGTGATATTTTTAACATCAACTGTACCAACAGAACCTGTAAGATTTTCGCGTTTTACTTTTCCATAACCAATAATTACAGTTTCGCTAAGACTGGTAACATCTTCCTTCAATTCAATATTAATTATACTTCTACCAAGAATTTCAACATCTTTGGTTTCATACCCAACATAAGAAACCGTAAAAACTTTTGCTTCATCAACAACAGCTATTCTGTAATTACCATCAAAATCTGCACTAACACCTTTATTGGTGCCTTTCACTACTATTGTTGCCCCTGGTAAGGGTTCGCCTTTTGTATTGGTTATTTTTCCGCTTATTTCTTGTTGAAACAATTTATTAAAAGTCTTTTTTATCGAATCAATTATCGCCGTTTCTTCTTTTGCCTTTTTTAGCAAAATTATTTGTTTATCAATAATCTTGAAATCAACATCAGAATTTTTAAAAAGCGTTTTTAATATGCTGGATAGCTTTTCTTTGCTTGATGATATACTTACAATTTTATGTTTTTGAAAAACATCTTTTTCATATAAAAACTTAAAGTCCGTTTTTCGTTCAATTTCACTTAAAACATCTTCAATTTTCATTTCCTTGCAATCTAAAGTTACCTTTACATTTTGAGAATATGTATTGTTGGCCTGAAGCTGAAATAAAGTAAAAAAGAGCAGGATATAAGTAAGCTTCATTTTTAAACTTGTTTTTGGGAGGTATAGCAGTTCACTGACCTCAGTAATGAATTTTTTCATACTTTTGATTTGATTTAATGTGTTAGACATTTGAATCACTTTTTGAAATCGGAAAATGTTCGAGCATTTTCCGGTTTTTTTTTTGTTCTAAAACAATTCTATGGAACTGATTTAAAAACCAAACTTAAAAAGTGACTTTTAAATTATGTTACTTTTGTATTTAAGTCAGTTTTTTATCATACGCTTTCTTGTTTTTATGGATTAATTATAATTTTATCTTCATTAAATTTATATGTGAAATTTCCCGAGAAACTTAAACTTTGAACAACTTGATAAATATTTTCTATATCAAATTTTGCCGTAAAGTATCTGCCTTCCAATGATTTATTGTTGTTGATAAAAGTGACATTGTATTGGCGCTCTAACTTTTTCAGTATATCATTAAATGCTACTTCATATAGGATCAGTCTACCATCCATCCATGCAATGTGGGTTTCAATATCTGTTTTACCTACCTCCACAACTTTATTTTTCTTATGCCATGCAGCTTTATAGCCCGGTTTTAATAGCGTTGCTGTTTCCGATAAGTAAGTATCTCCATTTTTATAGGTGCTTACAGAACCTTCAACTAATACGGTGTTGATATTTTCGTCTTCTGGATAAGACGATATATTAAATTTTGTACCTAATACCCGCACATCAATTTCATTGGCATTAACTATAAATGGATGGGTTGCATCTTTTGCTACATTAAAAAAAGCTTCTCCTTTTAAAAACACCTGGCGGTTTTCGCCTTTAATAAAATTAACTGGATATTTCAATGATGAGCCTGCATTCAACATAATGCTTGTACCATCAGATAACTGCACCTCAAATCTTTGACCATAGGGTACCGTTAATGTATTATATAGCAACTCCTCTTCTGCTAATCCTTTCTCATACAATAACCGTTTACCTACTTGATTCCCTACAATTTTCCCATTAGAATCAACCAACTGAGTTGATTCGTCTTTATTTATAATTTTAGTCGTGCCATTATCAATTTGCAAAGTAATTTGCTCACTAGGAATTATGAGTATTGATTGTTTGCTAAAATATCCTTGTTGATATAAATACCCTAAGCTGAGAAATACAAGAAGTACAGCTGCATATTTAAACCATGATTGCTTAAATTTAGAAACTCTACGTTTCTTTTGATTTTTTTCAGACTTCAGCAATATTGTTTCCCAGGCCTTTTGCTTATTTATTGTGGAATAGTCTGAAATTTTCTGGGTTATTTTCGCAAAATCAATCGCTTCTGAAAACGGATAGTCCCTG
This sequence comes from Mariniflexile sp., assembly GCF_052728615.1. NCBI lineage: Bacteria > Pseudomonadati > Bacteroidota > Flavobacteriia > Flavobacteriales > Flavobacteriaceae > Mariniflexile > Mariniflexile sp. The sequence continues at coordinate 34,912 of NZ_JBFVFE010000014.1, forward strand.
TTGAATTTTTTTAATTGTGCCTTTTCAGAATCATTTAAAAGCTTTAATTTCTTTTTGATTATGAGCTTTGATATATTAAAAATATCATTCATTAATGTTACTATTTAGTTTATTTATATATAGAACAACAAATAATTAAAATGGTACCAGTAAAACTTGTACTTTTTTTAATAAATAGTAATATTAATGTTAAAAAGGGATGAAATAACGATTGGTGTTAAGCTATTAGCAAGTAAATAATGGTGCTTAAATGTTTAAATTGATTTCTTAATATTTTATAGGATTGGGACTTTAATGTTTTTACCGTTTGCACTTTAATATGAAGTGTTTCGGCAATTTCATTGTTTTTCAGCCCTTTAAGGCTTAACTTTATAATTTGCTTTTTTCTTTTGGGCAAAACTTCGATGGCCTTATACAATTGCCTAGTAACTTCTTCTTCAAGAATTTGTTTTAAAAATAAATTATCATCTTCTAATAATTGTATTGCATTTAAGGCATACTTATCTTTTACCTTGTTGTGCTTAATGACGTTATAGCATTTATTTCTAGTAGCTTTGTACAAATATGACTTTAAGGATACTTCGTCTGGAAAAGTGTTTTCTTTTTCCCAAATATCCACAAAAATATCTTGAACCAAATCTTCGCATTCTTCCTTAAAAGTCAAAAAACGATTTGCATATTGTACGAGTGCCTCGTAATATGTGTCAAATATTTGTTTTAAATCATTTTTATTAAGCACTTAGATTTTGATGTTAATTTAGAGTTTAAATGATTGTTTGCAATGAACTCATCTTGACTTTTCCTGTTTCCTAAAACCTATCCGGCAGGCAGGAATGGCTGAAATTCGTCCATATTTCGTCTATTTTCTTATGCGTAGCGATGCTATGTATTTCAAAAATAGTCTTATCTTATTTGAACTCCCGACGGGGTCAACTCATTTTCGGTTAAAAACAAAAAGTTAAGATGAGTTCAATTCATAAGGTGTAAAATAAATAAAATAATGTGAATTGATTGTAGATTTGCAATAGTTATTGATTATTTAAAAATTATCAATGCAAAACTAATGGGAATAAATAGGAAATTAAAAATATTCTAAATAATCATATACAATGGGCAATAGTGATATTTTTTTTACAATAAAATCAATTCCTTTATCATTTTCATTAAGAAATGAACGTTTTACTGATATTTCTCGAATAATCAATTTGAACTTATTTTAATGCGCAGAATAGATTAGTTTTTGATGATAATATTCGATATTTCAGAGTATCGCTAACATTCGTTTAATACTTGGAATTTTGCCTTACCCAAACCTGCGAAAAAAAGCCAACCTATAACACGTACAGATTGGCTTTTCAAATGAATTGGCTTAAACAAGATTAATCCATTTTCTTTTCATCATTTTTAATTTCATAATCCTGAAAATCGCCTGCGTTTACCACAGTCCAATTATCGAAGGTTTTAAAATATTTTTTGATGGCCTTATTAACATCATCAACGGTTAAACCTGTAACTTTATCTTCAATGGCTTTATGGAACATCATATCTCTATCATAGTACAGATTATTATTAATGGTTGAAGAAAGTTCGTTGTCTTTGGCCCTGGATACATTTTCACCTTGCACCCAACTGGTTACGGCTACTTTTAATTCTTCTTCCGTAATGCCGTCTTTAATAAAGCGCTCAATTTCTTCTTTAAAGCCCTGCTGTACTTTTGCTGCGTTTTCTGGAGCGTAAATGGCATACACTAATATGGACGAATTTTTATCTTTGTCATTTTCATCTACATTAACATAACCACCTGCTCCATAGCTTATCCCATCATTTTGGCGTAAACGTGTTGTAATTCTTGATTTTAATACGCCACCACCAAAAATTTCGCCGGCAATTTGCAAAGCAGCAAAATCAGCATCGGTTTGACTGCCTTCAAATGATAAAAGACCCAAACCCATGGCATTTTTCTTGTCCGGGGTTTTAATTTTTTCATTTGCCACTTTATTAGGTTTGAATGTATCGGCAATTTGGGTATAAGGTTTATTGTTTTTAAAGCTTGAAAAATTGGTTTCAAAATAATCCTTTATTGATTTTTCATCAAAATTTCCAATAACAACCAATGAAGCGTTGTTTGAAATTCCATAAAATTCATTGTAATAGCCTTGAATGGATTTAACGGTAACCGCTTTTATAGCTTCCATTTCCTCTTCAATGGCCATATTATATAAGGGATGGCCCTTTTTATAATTTTGATTTAATTCTCTTAATTTTTTACTCGCTAAATACTGGGGTTCCGTTTTATTTTGCTCGATACTTGCCAATTCCTGGGTTTTTAGTTTTTCAAGTTCCGCTTCATCAAATTTGGGGTTTTTTAGCATGTCGGCCATTAAATCCAAGGAAGCCATTAAGTTGTCTTCCGTGGTACTTATGTAAGCGGTCACTTTTCCGTTGGAACCCCTAAAGCTTATGGACGATTTTAAGGCACTCAACGCATCATCAATATCTTGTCTTGATTTGGTTTTGGTGCCCTTGTTCAGCATGCTAGCAGTATAACCAGCCAATTTCCCTTTGTTCATAAGTTGATCGACATTCCCATTTCTAAAAGTAAAAGAAAGCGTTACCGTTTTACCACGATTGTCTTTTTTAATAAACCCGTATTCAATCGGGGTTTTTGATAAAACTCCAGAATTTAACCGATTCTGTATGTTTTCATACGACACATCAAACGCTTCACCAGTGCCATAACCTTCTTTACCTTTATAATTGGAAACTAAAGCATCCAATCCTTCTGTATGTTCTATTTCAACACGAATAGGTGTTTTGGTTGGAATAAAATTACCAACGGTTCTATTTGTGTTTATAAAATAGCGTTGCACAGCTTCATTTACTTTATCAACTGTCATCGTTTCAATCCGGTCACGGTTAATATACATCAACCTCCAATCACCAGCTCCAATAAATTCACTCATATAAGTTCCCAGATAATCTGAATTCCTACTTATCTGATCTATTTGTTTTAATAAATTAGCTTTAGCTCGATTTAATTCTTCTTCAGTTATGGGATGATCCTTTAAACCGTCTAATATTGATAATAATACGGCTTCGGCTTCAGGCAATGATTTGTCTGAAGGCACATTTGCACTTATATAAAGAAAAGAAGGTTCTTTTGTAAATGGTGAATATGACGAAACACTCGATGCTTTTTTACCATCAACCAAAGCTTTGTACAATCTACCGGATGGCTGATCGGTTAAAACCTCTTCTGCAATGGCAAGTGCTGCATAATCTTCGTGGGAACCTGCCGGTATATGATATAAGGCAGATAAAATCTGCAATTCGCCTACTCTACTTAAAGTCACTCGTTTTTCACCATCTTGTGCGGGTTCCACAGTAGGAATATCTCTTAAAGGTGCTTCTGGTTTTTTAATATTCCCAAACTTTTTCGCTATAAGTGCCAAAGTTTTATCGGTTTCAAATTTTCCTGTGACCATTAAGACCGCATTGTCCGGTCGGTAGTATTTTTTATAAAACGCTTGCAGATTTTCAATAGGAACACGCTCAATATCCGAACGGTTACCTATGGTTGATTTTCCATAGTTATGCCATAAATAAGCACTACTGATCACTTTTTGCATAAGAATTCTTGACGGCGAATTCTCACCCATTTCAAACTCGTTTCTCACGACTGAAAATTCAGATTCCAAGTCTTTTTTGGCTATATAGGAATTCATCATTCTATCGGCCTCCAAATCCAAGGCCCAATCCAAATTTCCATCGGTGGCATTAAATGTTTCATAATAATTTGTTCTATCATAATAGGTAGACCCGTTTGGTCTTGCACCATGTGCGGTAAGCTCGTTAGGAATATCTGGATGATTGGGCGTGCCTTTAAAAACCATGTGTTCCAGTAAATGTGCCATTCCTTTTTCGCCATAACCTTCATGGCGCGATCCCACCAAATAGGTAATATTTACGGTAATGGTTTGGGAAGAATTATCAGGAAACAATAACACTTTCATGCCATTGTCCAACACGTATTCCGTAATACCCTCTACACTAGCGGTTTGTTTTATTTGTGCTTCAGAAGCTAGCGAGGTTACTAACAACATTGTAAAAAGCATAAATAATTTCATTTTTTGATTGATTTTTTTCATATTTACTATATTTGTTTAAGTAAAACTAAGATATTTAAATCAAAAAATATGTTAAATTTTTTACAAATTATAAATGATTTTAATTTAACTATTCCTTTATTACGCTATTAACAATTTTGGTTTTTATTCCTCATAAATAATTGTATTTTTACCGTTCATAAAACCAAATCATTTAATGGGTAAAATCATTGCAATTGCAAATCAAAAAGGAGGCGTTGGCAAAACAACAACATCTATAAATTTAGCGGCTTCACTCGGCGTTCTGGAAAAAAAAGTTTTACTTATTGATGCTGACCCTCAAGCAAATGCAACTTCTGGAATTGGAATTGATGTAGAATCAGTTGAAATAGGCACCTACCAGCTTTTAGAGCATTCCAGTTCTGCCCGCGAAGCTATTATTAAAACCGAAACACCTAATCTGGATGTGATACCTGCTCATATTGACTTGGTGGCCATTGAAATAGAACTTGTTGATAAAGAAGCTAGGGAGTACATGCTGAAAAAAGCCTTGATGGAAATTAAAGAGGATTACGATTATATTTTAATTGATTGCGCCCCTTCTTTAGGTTTGTTAACATTAAACGCTTTAACGGCTGCCGATTCGGTTATCATTCCTATTCAATGCGAATATTTTGCATTGGAAGGTTTAGGAAAACTTTTAAACACCATAAAAAGTGTCCAGAAAATACATAACCCTGAATTGGATATTGAAGGCTTGTTGCTTACTATGTACGATTCGCGTTTAAGACTTTCAAACCAAGTGGTGGAGGAAGTCCAGAAACATTTTAACGATATGGTTTTTGAAACCATTATACAACGTAACGTAAAATTAAGCGAAGCCCCGAGTTTTGGTGAAAACATCATTAATTATGATGCGGCTAGTAAAGGCGCCACCAATTATTTAAGTTTGGCGAAGGAAATTATCAATAAAAACTCATAAATTATGGCTAAGGCAATGAAAAAACAAGCTTTAGGCAGAGGTTTATCTGCACTTTTAAAAGACCCTAGTAACGATATTCAATCCGTTAAAGATAAAAATGCCGATAAAGTTATAGGTAATATTATTGAGTTGGACATCGATGTCATTGAAGTGAACCCATTTCAGCCCCGTACTAATTTTAGTGAAGAATCGCTGCGCGAATTGGCTTCTTCCATTAAGGAATTGGGCATCATTCAGCCTATAACCGTTCGGAAACTGGGCTTTAACAAATACCAATTGGTTTCTGGGGAACGTCGTTATAGAGCTTCAAAATTAATTGGACTGGAAACCATTCCTGCGTACATACGCATTGCCAACGACCAAGAATCGCTTGAAATGGCATTGGTTGAGAACATTCAACGTCAGGATTTAGACCCTATTGAAATTGCCCTATCCTATCAACGATTAATTGATGAAATCAACTTAACGCAAGAACAAATGAGCGAGCGCGTGGGTAAAAAACGTTCCACCATCGCTAATTATTTGCGTTTGTTAAAATTAGACCCCATCATCCAAACGGGGATGCGTGATGGTTTTATTTCCATGGGCCATGGGCGTGCATTGATTACGGTTGAAGACACAGCTACTCAATTGAATATCTACGAAAAAGTACTTTCAAACGAACTTTCGGTTAGAGATACTGAAGATTTAGTTCGTAATTTCAACACCACACAAGAAGTAAAAGTAACTCCTAAAAAAGAGGAAGACACCGTACCAAAATTTGTTAAAGATGGCGTTGGTGCATTCTCTGAATACTTTGGACACAAAATTGACGTTAAAGTCTCTAAAAATGGAAAAGGAAAAATTACGATTCCTTTCCATTCAGAAGAAGATTTTAACCGTATTAAAAAATTAGTTCAAGGTGCCAAATAAATTATTGATAGCTGTTGCATGCTCACTATTATTTTGTTGGTGCTTTACCGCCCAGGAAAAAGACAAGAAAAAAAAAGAACTTCCTACTATTGTTGTTGATACCATTATAGAAGTGAGGGATCCCATTAACCCTCTTGCTCCTGCAAAGGCCGCATTTTATTCGGCCATATTACCGGGTTTGGGGCAAGCTTACAATAAAAAATACTGGAAAATACCCATTGTTTTTGGCGGGTTGGCTACAGGAATCTATTTTTACACAAACAATAACAAAGAATATAACCGCTACAGGGATGCGTATAAAAGTAGATTAGCTGGTTTTACCAACGATGAGTTTTACTTAGACTCGCAAGGCAATCAGCTACCAACTCCCAGGGTTACGACCGAGGGTTTACAACGCGGACAAAAATTTTATAAAAGAAACAAGGAAATATCACTTTTGGTAACTTTAGGCATTTATGCCTTAAATATTATCGATGCCAATGTAGATGCGCATTTAATGCAATATAATGTGGATGAAAACCTAACCTTGGCACCACATTTTAAAATAGACGAGGTTGACAGAAAAAGCAACCTTGGATTAACTTTAAATTTTAAATTTTAGCCCATAATGGGCATTTGGCAAATTAAAACTATAAATAAATGAACATAGCGCTACTTGGATACGGAAAAATGGGAAAAACCATTGAGCAAATTGCCATAAAACGAGGACATACCATCGTTTTGACCGTTGATAAAGACGATGAAGGCTACGATATTACAAAAGCCGATGTTGCCATAGATTTTAGTATTCCAAACGTAGCTTTCAATAACATTTCAAATTGTTTGAACAATGGTGTTCCAGTAATTTCGGGCACCACAGGTTGGTTGCAGGATTATGATAAAGCTGTTGCTTTATGTAAAGAAAAGAAAAGTGCTTTTATTTATGCATCCAACTACAGTTTAGGCGTAAACATTTTTTTTGAACTCAATAAAACATTGGCGAAAATGATGAGTACACTTGAACAGTATCATGTGACTATGGAAGAAATCCACCATACCCAAAAATTGGATGCACCTAGTGGAACAGCCATTTCTTTAGCGAATGATATTATTGCCAATAATTCCAATTTTGAAGCATGGAAACTGGATGAAGCTGGCGAAAAAACCATTCCTATTGTGGCAAAACGTATAGAGGATGTTCCGGGAACTCACACCATTAATTACAAAAGCGAAGTAGATACCATTACCATAGAACACGTGGCGCACACCAGGCAAGGCTTTGCGCTTGGTGCCATTATTGCTGCGGAATGGATTGCAGGAAAAACGGGTGTATTCACAATGAACGATGTGTTAAATATTGGTTAAACTAAAACATTAGGAGTAACATCATGAGTACGTTTAACAACAAACTCTAAGTACATGATAAAAAAATTAATTTATAGAATAGAATATTGGCAATTTAAAAACATAAGACCTCACAGGTGGGGTGTCAAAACATAAGTGTTCGGAAGACAAAATATTAAAAAAAAAAAAAAAATGGATGAAATAGTTGATAAAAAACTTTTAATTTAAAATTAAACACGTTTTAATTCCCCTCTTGGGAGGGGTTAGGGGTGGGCAAATTAATATAATCATTTTGTAAATGAGATAAAAAAATACAAAACCCACCCCTAGCCCCCTCCAAGGAGGGGAACGGTTTATCAAAAATTTTCAACTTCCGAACACTTATGTTTTGAAAACCTGTGAGGTCTCTACAACAAACTATAATTAAAAAATTACGATTATGACATTAATGCAATGGTTTATTTTCATCTTGATTGTTCAAGTCATCCATGGTTTAGGCACTTGGAAATTATACATTAAAGCCGGAAGACAGGCTTGGGAAGCTTTTGTACCCGTTTACAACGGAATTATTTTAATGAAAATAATCAATCGCCCTTGGTGGTGGGTCATCCTGCTATTTTTGCCCATTGTAAACCTGATTATGCTACCCGTGGTTTGGGTAGAAACCGCTAGAAGTTTTGGCAAAAACTCTAATTTTGACACCTTTTTAGCGGTTGTAACATTCGGGTTTTACAACTACTATTTAAATTACGTTGCCGAGGTTAGCTATATAGAAAACAGAAGTTTGCACCCCAAATCGGGTTCTGGCGATTGGGTAAGTTCCATCTTATTTGCCATTGTTGCCGCCACTATTGTACATACTTATTTTATTCAGCCCTTTACCATTCCATCATCATCGTTGGAAAAATCATTGTTGGTGGGCGATTTTCTATTTGTAAGTAAGTTTCATTACGGTGCCAGAGTACCCATGACTATAGTAGCTGCTCCCATGGTTCATGATACCATTCCTAAATTAGGAACCAAATCATACCTGTTTAACGATCGTTACGCTGAAAGAAAAACGTCTTTAATAAACAAGCTCCAGTTGCCATATCTGCGTTTCCCCGGTTTTGAAGAAATTGAAAGAAATGATATTGTAGTGTTCAACCAACCAGCCGATACGTTGTTGAATATGAACGATTTTCATCCAGACAGAAACTATTACAAGCCCATCGACAAAAAAACAAATTTGGTAAAACGTTGTGTTGGTATTCCTGGCGATTCGTTAGAGGTTAAAAACGGTTTTGTGTACATTAATGGCAAACAAAATGTATTGCCAGACAGGGCACATTTGCAATTTAGTTATTATGTGCAGCCAAAAACATCCCAATTCAACCCCGTGTACCTTAAAGAACGTTATGATATTACAGATAGGTTTGGTATTATAAATGACCAGAACACCTATTATTTCTCTGCTATTTCTGATGAGGCATTGGCTAAATTTAAAGACAATCCGAACGTGGTAAGCATTACCCCTGTGAAAGCAATAAAAGGTGTTAGAGAGTCCGATAAATTTCCCCATGACCCTAATTTTAATTGGAATGCTGATTTCTTCGGTCCTATTTACATTCCTGAAAAAGGGAAAACCATTGCTATTAATTTAGATATTTTACCACTGTACAAACGTGTTATTAGCGAATATGAAGATAATACGCTTCAAGTAAAAGGCAATCAAATTTTAATCAATGGGGAAGTTGCAACCACCTACACCTTTAAGCAAAACTACTATTGGATGATGGGCGATAACAGGCATAATTCCATAGACTCACGTTTTTGGGGATTTGTTCCTTTTGACCACGTGGTAGGGAAACCCGTATTTATTTGGATGAGTTGGGATGGTATTAAAAACCCACGCTGGGAACGTTTCTTTACAACGGTTAGCGGTAGCGGAAAAGCTACCTCGTACTTTATTCCGTTTTTAGTTTTGTTGTTGGGATGGTATGGGTATACTAAATATAGAGCAAGGAAGAAAAACAGTTAACTTGTGGAGTTGTTAAGTTGTTTAGATTTTTATATTCAACTTAACAACTCACAACTAAACAAATGAACATCATTATACATCCCACATACTTCCCAAACATTGCTCATTTTGTCGCTATGGCAAAAGCCGAATACGTTATGTTTGAAATGTATGATAGTTTTTTAAAGCAGACCTATAGAAACCGATGTTACATTTATGGAGCAAACGGCAAACTGGCTTTAAACATTCCTGTAATTCACACACAAAAGAATCGTCAGAAATATAGGGATGTTAAAATTTTCAACGACAGCAAATGGCAAGATCTGCATTGGAAATCGTTGCTTTCAGCCTATAGAACATCCCCTTTTTTTGAATATTATGAAGATGAATTGCTTCCTTTATTCAGCAAAAAATCAGATTATATTTTAGATTTCAACTTAAAATGTTTTGAGGTGGTTTGCGACTGTTTGCAATTGGATCTGAACATTTCAAAATCTGAAGTCTATCACAAACAAACAGAAAATACCAAGGATTATAGAGACTTAGTAAACGCAAAAAAAGAACCTCTCCAAGAATTTGAAACTTACACCCAGGTTTTTAGTGATAAGCATGGGTTTATTCCAAACTTGAGTATTTTGGATTTATTGTTTAACGAAGGTCCCAACGCTGTAAATTATTTGGAATCCCAATCCCTAATTTCCGAATAATGCTACAAACCCTTGCTCATTATGGGTGCCATTTTTTGATTCCGCTCGCTGTAGCACTGGTTTTTTATAGATCGCATTGGAAATATGCTTTTTTAATTATGATTTTGGGGATGTTGATAGATTTGGACCATTTGTTGGCAACGCCCATTTTCGATCCCCATAGATGCAGCATTAACTTTCATCCGTTGCACTCCTATTACGCCATAGCTATCTATGTGTTGCTTTTAATTCCGAAGAAAACCAGATTGATAGGTTTAGGTTTGGTAATCCATATTTTTGCTGATGTGGTGGATTGTGCGATGATGTAAGCCCCCCAGAAAAAAGAAAAAAGAAAATAGAAGATTCTGCACCTTAAAATTAAGTACATGACAAAAATTTATTAACATCAAATTATTAAAAGAAGCTCCTGAAATAATTCCTCCCCTTTTTTCAAGGGGAGGTGCCGATAGGCGGAGGGGTCAACTTTAATAGTTATTTTAATGAAATATCTTTTTTTGTCATGTACTAAAACCTTAAAAAGTAAAAGTTCCGCCTTTGGGCTAGGAGGTTTTTAAACTTTGCGGCTCCTTTGCGACTTTGCGAGAGAATAAAAAAAATTTGATTAGCGAGTAACGATTTTGGATTGACGATTGACGATTGACGATTGACGATTGACGATTGACGATTAACGATTGACGATTGACGATTAGCGATTAGCGATTGACGATTGACGATTGACGATTGACGATTGACGATTAGCGATTGACGATTGACGATTAACGATTGACGATTAACGATTGACGATTGACGATTAACGAATTTAAAACTTTGCGACTTTGCGACTTTGCGAGAGAATAAAAAAAATTTGATTAGCGAGTAACGATTTTGGATTGACGATTAGCGATTGACGATTGACGATTAACGATTGACGATTAGCGATTGACGATTGACGATTAACGATTGACGAATAACGATTGACGATTGACGATTAACGATTGACGATTGACGATTAGCGATTGACGATTAACGATTGACGATTAACGATTGACGATTGACGATTAACGATTAACGATTGACGATTGACGATTGACGATTGACGATTGACGATTAGCGATTGACGATTAGCGATTAACGATTGACGATTGACGAATTTTGAATTTTGAATTTTTAAACTTAGAACAAACTCGAAACCTGTAATTTAAAACTTGAAACTAACTGCAACTGAGTACTGCGACTGAATACTTCAAACTAATTAGCCACTTCACTAATAAATTTAATTCGGTATAAACGAAGTTCATCATCATCATAGTCCCCATCAAATTCTTTAATGGCAGCATCAATACTATCGGTTTTAGATTCCATAAAATAATCATGGATTTCTTCTTGCTGGTCTTCATCTAAAATATCATCAATCCAATACGTAATATTCAATTTGGTACCTGAATACACAATGGCTTCCATTTCCTTGATAAAGTCTTCCATAGACATGCCTTTTGAAGAAGCAATATCATCTAATGGCAACTTTCTATCGATATTTTGAATGATGTAAAGTTTATTGGCAGAATTGCTACCTGTCGATTTTACAACTAAATCATCTGGCCGGATAATATCGTGCTCTTCAACATATTCAGAAATAAGTTCTATAAAATCCTTACCGTATTTCTTTGCTTTACCATCGCCCACACCATGAACATTGGCAAGTTCCGCCAAAGTAATGGGATATTTCAACGCCATATCCTCCAGCGAGGGATCTTGAAAAATAACAAAAGGCGGCACCCCCAATTTTTTGGCATTTTTTTTACGCAAGTCTTTTAGCAAGTCCATTAACAAAGGATCTGCCACAGCGTTTTCGCTTTTTGCCGCTGTAATAATACTGCCGTCATCTTGCTCCCCATCAAAAATATGGTCTTCGGTCATCATAAAAGAGGTTGGTTTCTTAATGAACGCTCTCCCTGGATCCGCTAATTTGATTACGCCATACGTTTCTATATCTTTTTTAAGGAAGCCAGACACTAAAACCTGTCTTAATAAAGCCATCCAATATTTTTTATCTTTATCACTACCTTTTCCGAAGAACACCTGTTCGTTGGTTCGGTGCGAATTGATTAAGGCATTTTCTTTACCTATAATAACGTTCACTAAATCCTTGGACTTGTATTTTTCGTTGGTGGCATCAATAGTTTCCAAAAGCAGTTTAACATTGTCTTGGGCTTCGCGTTTCTTTTTTGGATGTCTTACATTATCATCCATTTTGCCTCCGTCACCGGTTTCATTATCAAACTCTTCACCAAAATAATGCAAAATAAATTTTCTACGGGAAATAGAGGTTTCAGCAAAACCCACTACTTCCTGTAACAAGGCATGTCCAATTTCCTGTTCTGCAACAGGTTTACCAGACATGAATTTTTCAAGTTTTTCAATATCCTTATAGGCATAATACGCCAAACAATGCCCTTCGCCTCCATCGCGTCCTGCCCTACCCGTTTCTTGGTAATAACTTTCTATACTTTTAGGAATGTCGTGGTGGATTACAAAACGTACATCGGGCTTGTCGATGCCCATCCCAAAAGCGATGGTAGCTACCACCACATCAACATCTTCCATAAGAAATTGGTCTTGATGACTAGATCTCGTTTTGGCATCTAAACCCGCATGGTAAGGCACTGCTTTAACACCATTTACTTGCAACACTTGTGCTAATTCCTCCACACGTTTTCTGCTTAAACAGTAAACAATGCCGGATTTTCCTTGGTTTTGCTTGATAAAGCGGATGATATCGGCATCTACATTTTTGGTTTTTGGGCGTACTTCATAGTATAAATTAGGACGGTTAAACGATGCTTTAAAGGTTGTAGCACCACTAATACCCAAGTTTTTTATAATATCTTCCTGTACTTTTGGAGTAGCCGTAGCTGTTAGACCAATAATGGGAATATTGTCGCCAATACGACCAATAATATGCTTTAGGTTTCTGTATTCCGGTCTAAAATCGTGTCCCCATTCACTAATACAATGGGCTTCATCAATCGCCATAAAAGACACTTTTACCGAACGCAGAAACTCCACGTTCTCTTCTTTGGTCAACGATTCGGGTGCTACATAGAGCAACTTTGTAACGCCGTTTACAATATCTTCCTTAACACGTTTTATTTCGGTTTTGTTCAATGAAGAATTCAACACATGTGCCACTCCTTCTTCATTGGAAAGCCCTCTTATGGCATCCACTTGATTTTTCATTAAAGCAATTAAGGGCGACACCACAATGGCCGTGCCTTCCTGCATTAAAGCGGGCAATTGATAACAGAGCGATTTACCACCGCCTGTTGGCATGATTACAAATGTGTTATTCCCTGATAATATACTTTCTACAACACCCTCTTGAAGTCCTTTGAATTTACTAAATCCAAAATATTTTTTTAACGCAGAATGCAAATCACTTTTTGCTATAGACATGAATAATTCAAAAATTTATTTTAATTGTTTATAAAACATAAAATATTCAAAATCCCTTTGACTATTTTAAAGTTTTATGAGAGAACCCTCCTGTTTTTTTTGTTAGTTTTGTAACGCAAATCGAAATTACCATATAAATGATTTTCGACAACCTTAAAGATAACAAAATCTTTAAAAGCATCAACTAAAAAAAATAATAAATTTTGGATCGTACAAGTTCAATTATCAATATTGCAAAACAAACCATTGAAATGGAAAGTAAAGCCATTTTAAATTTGTCCAGTTTAGTAAATGATGATTTTGCAAATGCCGTAGAGCTTATTTACAACTCTAAAGGGCGCGTCATCATTACAGGAATTGGCAAAAGCGCCATTATAGCAAGCAAAATTGTCGCGACTTTAAATTCTACCGGAACACCTTCTATTTTTATGCATGCCGCCGATGCCATCCATGGTGATTTAGGACTTATTTTAGAAGATGATGTGGTTATTTGTATTTCAAAAAGCGGAAACACACCAGAAATTAAGGTACTTATTCCCCTTATTAAACGAGCGAAAAATAGAATAATTGCCATTACCGGGAACAAAGATTCGTTTTTGGGCCAACAAGCCGATCATATTTTAAACGCGTTTGTTGAAAAGGAAGCCTGCCCCAACAACCTCGCCCCCACAACAAGTACCACGGCGCAGTTGGTTATTGGCGATGCACTCGCTATCTGTTTATTGGATATACGTGGTTTTTCCAGTACCGATTTTGCCAAATACCACCCTGGTGGCGCATTAGGTAAAAAACTATATTTGCGTGTTCAAGATATTTCTTCGGTAAACCAAAAACCAAAAGTGAGTTCCAACACGGGTATAAAAGATGTGATTATTGAAATTTCCGAGAAAATGCTGGGAGTGACCTCAGTAGTTGAAAACAATAAAATTATAGGTATTATTACCGATGGCGATTTACGTAGAATGCTTACCAAAGTAGATGATTTTTCAAAACTTACCGCCAAAGATATTATGAGCGCCAACCCGAAACGAATCAATGCCAGTGCCATGGCCATTGATGCGTTGGAAATGATGGAAGCACACGAAATATCGCAACTTTTGGTAGAGGATAATGGCGACTATGCAGGCGTTGTCCACTTACACGATTTAATTAAAGAAGGCATCATATAATGGCTAAAAAAAAGAATATAAACGAGATGTCTTTTTTAGACCATCTGGAAGATTTACGCTGGCACTTAATCAAAATTACTTTAGCCATCGTTATTGTAGGTACTTTTGCATTTATTTTTAGTAGGTTTATTTTTGATGATATCATTTTCGCACCATTGGATATGAGTTTTCCAACCTACAAGTATTTATGTGACATAGCCACTTACATGAATTTGGACACCAGTTTTTGTAATGATAAAATTCCACTTATATTACAAAACAGAACCATGGCAGGACAGTTTTCTGCGGACATTTGGACGGCCATATTAGGTGGTTTTATCATATCCTTTCCGTATATTATCTACCAATTATGGCAATTTATAAGCCCAGGCTTGCATGAAAATGAGCGTAAACATTCACGAGGTTTTATTTTTATTTCCTCTTTTCTGTTTTTCCTTGGGGCGCTGTTTGGCTATTATGTCATCACTCCACTGTCCATTAACTTTTTGGCGAATTACAGCATTTCGTCAAGGGTGGACAATCAAATTGATATTGCCTCGTTTATTGGGTTGGTACGTTCCTCGGTTTTGGCTTCGGGCATTATTTTCGAACTTCCCATCATCATCTATTTTCTAACAAAAATCGGGTTGGTAACGCCAGAATTTTTAAGAACCTATAGAAAATATGCTTTAATAGTTGTGCTTGTTCTTTCTGCTATTATCACGCCTCCAGATATTGCGAGTCAAGTTATTGTGGCCATTCCCATTTTAATTTTGTATGAAGCAAGTATTTTTATCGCTAAAATGGTGGTTAGAAATCAAAAAAGAAAAGAAAAGAAACATGTCTGATAGCGTTACAGAGTTCAATGATTACCGTTCTAGAATGAACGAGAAAATCCTTGCGGATAATAATAAAATCATCAAACGTATTTTTAATTTAGATACAAACGCTTACGCGGAAGGTGCTTTGGATGTGAAAACAAAAGAGCTTTTAGGATTGGTGGCTTCGGCAGTATTGCGTTGCGACGATTGTGTTAAATACCATTTAGAAACCAGTTATAAAATAGGCTTATCAAAAGACGAAGTGGTTGAAGCGTTGAGTATTGCCACTTTGGTTGGCGGTACTATTGTGATTCCGCATTTGCGTCGTGCTTACGAATTTTGGGATGCCTTGGAGCAACAGGGTTAAACAACATATTAATTCAAAATCCGCCATTACCTTGTATATGATTTTACTATTTTTGGCGTTCAGTAAATAAACCACTATGAATTAAAATTGCATAATTTTGAAAAGCAATGAAGGTAAAAAATAGTTATTTGATTACTAAGCTACCTGCCTGCCAACCGGCAGGTTGGTTATTTAATTGTTGTGTGCAAGTTGAAAAAACGAATGAATAACGAACAAACTGCAATACGGACAACTTATTTTAGTATCATTGGAAATACTGCTTTAGCCTTGATAAAAGGACTTGCGGGATTTTTCGGAAATTCTTATGCTTTAATTGCAGATGCGATTGAATCGACAACGGATATTTTTGCTTCATTTTTAGTTTTATTAGGTTTAAAATATGCAAAACGTCCAGCGGACGAAAACCACCCTTACGGGCACGGAAAAATTGAACCCTTAATTACATTTGGTGTGGTTGCTTTTCTTGTTGTTTCTGCCACAATAATAGCCTATGAAAGTATTCAAAACATTCAAACACCTCATAAAATCCCTAAATCTTGGACTTTGACTGTTTTGGGACTAATAATAGCTTGGAAAGAAATCTCATTTCAAATCGTAATTAAAAAAAGCAAGCAAACAAATAGTTCATCACTAAAAGCAGATGCTTGGCATCATAGAAGTGATGCCATAACTTCGGTAATGGCTTTTATCGGAATTTCAATAGCAATCATATTTGGAAAAGGTTTTGAAACAGCAGATGATTGGGCTGCCTTATTTGCTTCAGCATTTATCTTGTATAATAGTTATTTAATATTACGGCCAGCTTTGGGAGAAGTTATGGACGAACAACTTTATGAAGACTTGATAATTGAAATTAGAGAGAAATCAACAGAAGTTCAAGGTGTTTTGGACACAGAGAAATGTTTTATCCGAAAATCCGGAATGAAATTCCACGTAGATTTACACGCCATAGTCAATAGTGAAATTACGGTAAAATCCGGTCACGATATTGCACATAAATTAAAAGACTATTTACGAAAAGAAATACCGAATTTAGGACACGTATTAATTCACATTGAACCGAATGAATAAAAAAAAGTACACAACAAAATAACTGCCATAGAATGGCAGGGTTTATCCTTTAACTTGACAATTAAAATATGATTTTAAGAGCCGAAAATTTAATGAAGTCCTATAGCGGACGAAAAGTGGTAAAAGATGTTTCCCTTGAAGTAAACCAAGGTGAAATAGTGGGTCTTTTAGGGCCTAACGGTGCTGGAAAAACCACTTCTTTCTACATGATTGTGGGTTTGATAAAACCAAATGGCGGCCATATTTTTTTGGATAAAACCGAAATTACCCAATACCCCATGTACAAACGGGCACAAAATGGGATTGGTTATTTGGCACAGGAAGCATCGGTTTTCAGAAAACTGAGCATTGAAGATAATATTTTAAGTGTGTTGCAACTTACCAAGCTTAGCAAAAAAGAGCAGCATGATAAAATGGAATCGCTTATTGAAGAATTTGGGTTAGGTCATATCCGTAAAAGTCGGGGCGATTTATTATCGGGTGGCGAACGCAGACGTACCGAAATTGCACGGGCTTTGGCAACCGACCCCAGTTTTATTTTATTGGATGAACCTTTTGCCGGCGTGGATCCTGTGGCGGTTGAAGACATTCAACGGATTGTGGCGCAACTTACCAAAAAGAATATAGGTATTTTAATTACCGACCACAACGTACAGGAAACCCTTGCCATTACCGATAGAACCTATTTAATGTTTGAAGGCAGCATTCTTAAAGCCGGAGAGCCTGAAGAATTGGCTAACGATGAGATGGTACGAAAAGTGTATTTAGGTCAGAATTTTGAGTTGCGTAAAAAGAAGATCCGGGAGTAGTTTGCAGTTGCAGTGTTCAAATGCAGTTAGTTTCAAATTTCAAATTCCAAGTTTTGAGTTCGGTGCTTGTTTGAGGTTTCAAGTTTGTTTCAAGATTCACAAATCATTCGTAATTCGTTAATCAATCGTAAATCAAAAATCGTAAATCGTAAATCAAAAATCGTAGATCGTAAATCATTAATCTTTGCATTTCTGCGCCCCTGCCTGCCAGAAAACAGGTTTGCGGGGATTTTCACTGCAAATGCAAAGCATTCACGATTTCAATATTTAACAATAAAATGTATGGGTAACCCCTAACGCACTGGTAGTTTCAAACAAAAAGCCAACTTTTCAGAACAAACTTTTATGGACGAATATATAGACCTTGTAAACCCAGACGGAACACCAACAGGAAAATCAGAATTGAAATCCGTTATTCACCAAAAAGGACTTTACCACCATACCGCGCATGTTTGGTTTTACACCAAAGACGGATATATATTGCTATCCCAACGTTCGGCAAAAAAAACCATTTGTCCGCTCATGTGGGATGTTTCGGTTGCAGGCCATATTGATGCAGGCGAAACCCCAAAACAAGCCGCTGTAAGGGAAACCAAAGAAGAAATTGGACTGACAATTTCAGAGACCGATTTAGAACCTATGGGCATTTTTGAATGTTTTCAATCCTATGAAAATGGTATTAAAGACAATGAATTCCACAATACATTTAAATGTGAACTAAACGTTCCCATTTCTGTATTAGTACCACAAGAAGAAGAGGTTGAAGCCTTAAAATTGGTGTCGTTTACCGGGTTTAAGCTACTTATGGAAAACATTGGTAAGGATAATCATTTTGTGCCTTCAAATAAGAAGTATTATGAATTGGTATGGCAAAATATCATTTCAACGCTATAACTTTTTAAGTCTTTTAATTAAGTACATGACAAAAATTTATTAACATCAAATTATTAAAGAAAACTCCTTAAATAATTCCTCCTCTTTTTTCAAGGGGTAGAGCCTGTACCGATTTTTCGGTATGCCGATAGGCGGAGGGGTCGACTTAAATAATTTTTTTAATGAAACATCTTTTTTTGTCATGTACTAAAGTCTTTTAATAGAAAAAGGAGTCTTTGCAGACTCCTTTTTACATCCCTAAAATCAACTTTTTTGCCAATAACATTTTTTGTTTACTTGCTTAATAATATTAAACAATTCCAACCTCTTAGAAAACAAAAATATTTGGGTTACTGAAAATCAGTTGTTAATCAATAGCACTGCAAATATCTTAAACTGCAACTGTTTTCACATTGTTTTTCACTACGCAATTATTACACGGTGCCCATTAATATGTGTTAATATGCTGTTTTTGCAACGGAAATGACAATTAAATCAATTAGAATAGAATTTTATTGTACTTGGGTGTTCTTGAAAGTTTTTTTAAGATGCTTTACTAAGGTTGTATCATTTTTATCAAAATCGTAATCGATCTTTTTTGAAATCCTATAACGTTTACTTTCTAAAGCTCTAATGGATGTATTTAAAAACAGGGCGATCTCTTTATTTTTAAATCCCATAAACAAGTAATAGCATGTAATAACTTCAGAATCGTTTAATTGAGGATATTTTTTATGGATTTGATTGAAAAATTGAATATTCAAATCGTTAACCAGTTCTAAATGACTCTCACTTTTATCTAAAAGTGTCGATGAATTAATATGCAACTCTTTATAAAGTTCCTTAATTTTTTCACGCTGACTTGAAACATCATTGACTATAGAAATTTCTTTAATATCCTTTTTCAGACTGCCAATGTATTCTTCTAAACCATGGATCTTTCCTGTTAATTTTTCGTTAGTTGATCTTAAATACGAAAAATCACTTACTTTATCTTTAAAATGCTTCTGTTTAAATTTTTGTTTTCTATAATAAATAATATAGAAAATGCTTAAAAAAGATAACATGCAAAATAAGAATACGGCCAAAACACCATTCCAATATTTTTTATTCCTTTCAGATTCCAGTTCAGATTCGGCGTGCATCAATGGGGTATTCAATTGAATACTTGCATCTACCATATTATTGAACATCTTCTTTTCAAAAAGCATTAAAGAATCTAAATAAACCTTTGATTGTTCAATATTGCCATAATACTTATAGACTTCAGAATTTAGAGCTAAATAGTCCTTAATAACACCTTCACCCATAAAATTTCTATGTTTAGTGGACTTAGACAGATAATATTCGGTAGAGTCCAATTGTTTTTTTGAAAAATAAACTTGTGCCAATGATAAATTAATAGCGACTTCAAATGAAAAATAGTTGTATTTTACTATTGTGGGATTATCTTTTAAGGATTTTAACTCTTTAAAGCTAGCATAGGCATTTTTAAAATCTCCTAATTCAATATAATTAGCAGTTAACATATACATAGCAAAAACATGGAAATATGCATCATCTTCCACTTTTCTATAAGCATCTAAATGTGTTAATATTAATGCATTGCTAGCTTTATAATCTCCATCAAGAAATTTAACATAAGCGCGCATTTGCTCAATTTCCAAAAGTCCATTAGCATAGTTATCTAACTTATAGTACTTTTCGGCCTTTTCTAAATAGACATAAGCCAACGTGTCTCTTTTAGCAAAATAGATGTTCGCAAATAATTCTAAACAAGCATTCCCTGCAATTAAATAATTCTTTTCTTTTTCGCCATATTTTAGAGCTAATATATAACTTTGATATACGTGGACATACTCACCTTCATAATCATAGGCCAATGCCATAATGTTATAATAATCCGCTAAGCGACCACTAATGGTTTTCTCTAAAGGTTTTGGTATGGAATCCAAGAAAGATAAGGCCTTGGCTGATGAATCGTCAATATAAAAATTAGCGGAATCAACAAAACGCGCATAATTGGCTTCTTTTCCTTTTTGGCCATAAAGAAAAGATGCGCTTAACAAAGTATAAAATATTATAAAAAAAAATTTAATTGTATGCAGCTGTTAAGTGATTTGGACAAAATATTGTATGAAAGTTTTTGTTTACAATATAATAAAGTAATCCACAATTCCATTTCTAAAATTGAAAAATAAAATTTTAATTGTTTAAAATGCAAACGTCTCCTTAATTTAATTGCATTATTTTCAAATAAAATGCATATAATCCAAAAAAAAAATATGTGCGTGATTTCTCCCAACGACGAAATGACTAGGAATACACAAATGATTCACAATTGAGACATCACATAATAAATTTAGATTTTTGATGAATTTAAAAAGAGAATAGAGATGCTTATCAGTTACTTGTTATCAAGTCTTTATTCTTGATTCTATCCGCAAAGCGGTCTTGATTCTTTATTGGAAAACAATAATTATTTTATCCCTTAAAATTAATAATTTGCGCAAGATTCATAAACGATTCGCGCCAACGTTCAAACCGCATATCATAGTTATCGGTAAAAACGAGGTATTGGCACCTGCCAATGCTTTCCGGGGTTCTTGTTACCTCGGCAAAATGATTGTTTCTAAATAAAAAATCGGCATCGTCAATAATACACATTTGTAACTTGTTCAAATTAATGCCGTTCAAGTAAAATATCCTGTTTAAACGTTTGGGCGTTGCTATCACAATATCGGTACCTAGATATAGTTCTTCGCGTTGCAGTTCCAAGTTATGCTCTTCATAAGCACAATACACACGCAAGTCGGTGCCTCTTTTATAGATGTTGAAAATTTCGGCAAGTTCTAAAGCTTCTTGTTTATCTTTTACAAATATTAAAGCACGGGGCGCATCTTCAAACGCTTCTTTTAAATGGTTGATGACACTTATCACGATACTCGTTGTTTTTCCAGAATTCTTTGGCGCGATTACAAATAAACTTGCTCCACCTTTTATTTTGGAAAGAATTTCTTTTTGAAGTGCATTAGGGCTTTCGATACCTTGGCGTTTCAAGTTATCTTTAAGTGATTGCAATAATTTTTTAAAAGACATTTAAAAGCGTGGATTTTTTTATAAAGGGTAAAGATAGCTTTTTAAAAGGACTAACTAATTTCGGTTTTTAAAAGATTGTGGATAAAAGTGAGTTTTTCCACGACTTTGCCCGGAACCACAAAAGGATAGATATCGGGCAAGCCCATAGATCTGTTCAAACTGTTGGATGAACAAGTCAATGCCACGCTTCCTTTAAAGATTTCTTGGAAATCATGAGTAATATAAGGGTCCACACACCTGTCCACCACCAATTGTTGCACATAGGGTGCTTCTGGGTCAAAGCATACGCCGAAGCTGTTTGCTGTTTGCAAAGTGTCCATAATATGTAAATAATGCGCCCAGGTTTCGGCCCAATCTTCCCAGGGATGGGAACTTGCATATTGGCTTATAAAGTTTTGGTGCCAGCCGTTCGGAGGGCCATTTTTATAATGATTTTCCAATGCCTTGCCATAATCCAAACGTTCGTTGCCAAATAAATTTCTATAAGATTCCATATTGGAATCGTTAAACAAAAGCGTCCAATAATAATGTCCTATTTCATGCCTAAAGTGCCCAATCAAGGTTCTGTAAGGCTCGTCCATTTGCTTGCGTATCTGTTCCCGGTTTACGGAATCTGCTTCATTTAGAATGATGGTAACAACGCCATGGGCATGACCAGTTACTGCTTTTTTATCATTATTTTCAGATAAAAAATCAAATGCCACACCATTATCATGGATCATTTTAGATTTTACGGGTAATTTAAGTTTAAGCAATTGGTAAATTAACCGATGTTTGGCATTTTCCAGTTTTTGCCATTTTCCAAAATAATCTACCTGCGATCTATCGGGCACTATACGGTTTAAACTACAAGCTATGCAATAGTCTGAATTAGTATCAACAAACCAGTTGCACACACCCCAATGATGGTTTGCACAATATTTTGCAGCGTTCGCACCCGATCCATTAGGTATTTCAAATTTTTCCAATAACGGATTATAGCCTAAATTGGTGTTGCAATATTGGCATGTGGTATTCTCAAAAAAAACCGGTGCATTACAATTTGGGCATTCAAAAATTTTCATGGTCTATTAAATAAGTGCTTCTAAAAACAAAACAAATGTAATGAATTTCAATAGGCACCATTAAAAAAGGCATCCAATTCTGAATGCCTTTTTCGCTATTAATCACTTTATGCTTAAAACTCTAAATCTGAAACCAAATCGAATTCATCATAAATGGCTTTGTCTTTTAAATTCTCGAAAAAACTAGTTGAATTGTACTCAACACCAAATTTTGTTCGATCGACTTTTAAAGAAGCAGTTGCTTTATTACCATAAATGGACATGGTAAAAGTAATGGGGTTTGTTTTTCCTTTAATGGTTAAATTGCCTGCAACGGTATAGGCATTTTTACCCGAAGCCACTACTTTTGTAAATACCAAACTAGCTGTGGGATGTTTTTCAACTCCAAAAAAATCATCCGATTTTAAATGGCCTTCTAATTTCCCTTTATACTCACCTTCCAAATCTGTGCTCACCAAAGTGGCCATATCCATCACAAACTCGCCACCAACTAATTTGTCGCTTTCAAAATTCAAAAAACCAGACTTGATATTAACTGTACCTTCATGCGACCCGGTTACTTTATAACCTTTCCAAACTACTTTGCTTTTATCAAGTTTGATTTCTTTCTTTTCTGCTTTTATGTTGGTAAAAGAGAATGCCGTAAAAGCTACTAAAGCTACGATTGCTAAATTTTCAATAGTGTTCTTCATAATATTTTTTATTTGATGTTAATTAAATTCTTGTGGTACAAATTTAGTGCATACAGCCTTAACAGAAAATAAAGTAGTTTATGAAATGAGGTTAAACTAGATTAACATTTATGCCTGACTTTTAATTTTACTGAGGAATTCTTTTGTGATGCCCAGGTAAGAAGCAATCATATATTGCGGTATACGTTGTTCTATTTCGGGGTATTGCTGCTTAAAATACACATATTGCTCTTTTGCGGAAAGACTAAAACTTCTAACAATGCGCTTTTGTGAGGCTACAAATGCTTTTTCTATAATTTGCCTAAAAAAACGTTCCAGTTTAGGTATTTCGCTATACAAGTCTTCAATAATATCGTGCGAAAACATAACAAGCTCTGTGTTTTCCAAACACTGCACATTAAAATCGGCTGGGGTTTGGGTAATGAAACTTCCCATATCGGACGTCCACCAATCTTCAATAGAGAACATTAAAATATGCTCCTGCCCTTCTTTATCCACATAAAATGTTTTGGTGCAACCGGACAGCACAAAACATTCATATTTACAAACATCGCCTTGCTGAACCACATATTGACCTTTTAAATAGGTTCTTACAGAAATTTTGGATTGTAAATAGGCAATTTCTTCATCAGTTAAACTAACGTAGTTATTTATGTAGTTAAATAAGGGGTCTATCATGGTGATTAGAATCTTGAAAACATATTTGGAATTTAGTTTAATACATGACAAAAATTAAAAGATGTTACATTGAGCATTATTGAAATGAAAATATATTTTCATTGAAAGCAGCTAAGCGAAGCTTACAAAATGTTATCAATGTCTTCGACTGCGCTACCATTGTCATCGTATTTTATATATTTGATTTTCAAATATTTAAATATCACTCAGATTTTAAAAACACCCCTAAAGTCCCCTTTAGGGGACAATCCATACTTTCAAATTTTCAGTTTCAAATTCAATTTAATTGTCAACAATATCGCTTGATAAATTTTTTTATCTGTTGCCTCAGACTGACATCCGGATACTATCAATTTTTGTTATGTAATCAGTAAATTTAATAAACAGAAATAAGTGCCACATCAAAAATAAGCACGGAACCACCTGGAATCCCATTATAATAATCAGGTCCGTACGCCAATCGGGAAGGCACCAATAAAACACCGTTACCGCCTTCCTTAAAATAGGTAATACCTTCTGTCCATCCTTTTATAACGTTTTTAAGATTTGTTTTATAACCTTCTGTGTTTTGGTCGAACACCTTTCCATTGGTAAAATACCCTTTATAGGTAACCGTTACATTTGAAGCGGAACTGGGTTGCTCTCCGGTGCCTGCTTCGTTGATTATATAATACAATCCTGTTGAACTTTTTTGGGCCACCAGATTTTTATCACTGATATAATCCAGAATCTCTTTTTCATTGGCTTGTGTATAATCCTTAACAGAATTATCCGAAGAACAAGAAATAATAAACAACAGCAAAAAGGGTAACATGATTTTTTTCATAACTTTATTTTTTAAAACAAATATTTCAGTGCATTACAAAAACGTCTACTACTTATTAAAAGAATTACTATTGCTGCTTTTAACCCCTCCGCCTTACGGCACCACCCCTTGAAAAAAGGGGAGGAATTTTTAAGAGACTTTTTAAGTAATTTAAGCTTAATCAGATTTTTGAAATGTACTTTAAAACAAATATAACAAACAGAAACACTTTAAAAGCTAAATTTTTGCTTGGTAGGTATATAAATCATAATACCTGCCTTGTAATGCAATAAGCTGGTCGTGGTTACCACGCTCTACAATGTGGCCCGCTTCTATGACCAAAATTTGATCTGCTTTTTTTATGGTGCTTAATCTGTGGGCAATCACAATGGTGGTTCTATCTTTAATCAATTCACCCAAACTTTTTTGTATCAATCCTTCACTCTCGGTGTCTAAACTAGAGGTGGCCTCATCTAAAATAATGATTTTTGGGTTCGCCAAAATAGCACGTGCAATGGCTAAACGTTGCCGTTGGCCACCCGATAATTTAACACCACGCTCGCCAATCAAGGTATCCAAACCATCCTCAAACCGATCGGTAAATTCGTTTACATAAGCTACTTTTACGGCATTTTGCAATTCGGTTTCCGTGGCATTGGGACGCGGGAATAGAATATTTTCCCTGATAGTGCCTTCAAATAAAAATTCATCTTGCAACACCACGCCTAAATACTTTCGGTAGGTGCTTAATTTTACTTTGGATAAATCTTGATTATCAATGGTGACTTTCCCAGATTTGGGCGTTAAAAATGTTGCCGAAAGTCCTGCAATAGTCGATTTTCCAGAACCCGAACTACCCACCAAAGCCGTTACCGTTCCTGCGGGTGCTGTAAAATTGATGTTGTGCAACACCTGTTTGCCTTCCTCATAAGAAAAAGACACATCGGCAAATTCAATGGTGCCTTTTAAATCTTTTAGCTGAACGGTGCGCTGTTGGTTGTCTTCTTCCGCAGTCATGTTCATCAGTTCCTCGGTTCTATCCAAACCAGCCAACGCTTCGGTAAGTTGGCTCCCAATATTGCTCATTTGAACAATGGGCGCAATCATAAAACCGAGAATCAACGTGAAGAATAAAAAATCGCCCATAGTCATTTCTCCCAAAATCATATAATAACCTCCAATGCCCATAATGCCAGTAGTGGCGACCCCAATTAGAAAAGTTGAAGAGCTCGTCATAAAAGCAGTAGCGGTCAAGCTCTTTTTTACGTTCTGATACAATTTATCAACGCCTTTTTCAAAAACCAGCTGCTCCTGTTCTTCTGCATTAAACGCTTTAATAACCCGAACGCCAGCCAAAGTTTCGGTTAATCGCCCGGTTACTTCCGCATTTATTTTTCCGCGGATTCTAAAAATGGGTCGGATGTATTTAAACGCTTTCAAGGCGATGTACCCGAATATTGAAAGCGGTACAAAGACAAAAAGTGTCATCCAAGGATTTAATTTTATTAAAATAACCAACGAGATAATGGCGGTAAAACTGCCACCCACCAATTGGACCAAACCTGTGCCAATAAGGTTTCTTACCCCCTCAACATCGCTCATGATTCTTGACACCAAAGCGCCAGATTTTGTATTGTCGAAAAAACTAATAGGCAACGACAGTACCTTTTTTTGAACCTGTGCCCTAAGTTCACTGATTAAAAATTGTGCTTGAACACTTAAAATTCGGGTCAATAAAAAAGAGGTGACCGCTTGCACCAAAATAGCAATTAAAACAATGGTTATCAAGGTGTAAAGCTGGCTATAATCCTTATTGGGCACTACCTCATCCAACAGTACTTTACTTTGCCATGGTAAAATTAAACCCGATATACTTTTTATAATGATTAAAACCAACCCGATAAAAACCAGATTTCGCCGTGGCCAAATAATGGTTTTAAAGGCCTGTGCCATGGTTATTTTAGATGTGGTTGTATCGGTATCTTTAAGGTGTTTCATTTAGCAATGTCTTTGATAAAAAATAGAGGGTAAAAATAATCATTCTATAGTTTGTATTCTGTTAATGTTTGTAACTAGGGTAAAAAGTTTTTAAAACGGGCTTATGTTACTTATAAACTCGTTATTTAATATGTTTTTTTGCTTTGCGGTTTCTTGTGTCTTACCTGCCGGCAGGAAGGGTCACAAAGTTTCACACGTCCCGATAGCTTATCGGGGGCACAAAGATTCTTGAGTTCCTAAAAGCGTTTGCTCTATATATCTAACTGAATCAGTTTAGGTTAGATATCCAGAAGTTTTAAAAAGTAATAAAATTGTCAATAGTTATTGCGTTGGAACGCTCAAATAACTCAACTTGACAATCGAGTAGGAAGATAGGGATTAGTTCCCTATCTGTCCTCTCGCACCACCGTGCCTACCGTTCGGTACACGGCGGTTCTTTAATTTATGCCTTTGACTTTCTTGTAGGAAATCAACGAAAAGTGTATAGCCTGCTTGTTTTAGATGTTTGTTGGTAATGGTTCTACTCAAGTATGCCGGTAGCTTTTCCTTGTATTTGCATATTCCCAAGCTTTATATTTCGCAATACCCAACTTGATGAGATTTCCAAAACGGGGCATTATCCGTTTCCATTGTTTCCATATAATAGCCCGTAAACGTCTGCAATACCATTCGTCCACTTTTGGAAGCAGGGATTTTATGTCTGCCAGCCTAAAGTAGTTCACCCAACCAACAATATAGTGGTTGGGCACCAATTTCCGTCGTGCATTGCCCAACCGTTGCTCCTTGATGTGAGCGTTCTTATCCGCTCTTTTTCATCTTGGCTAGGCTCTTGGCATGTACACGTAACCGTCCTTCTACTTTCTTTACGCAGAAAGAATATCCCAAGAATTTTATCTTAGAGATGTAAGCTACCACCGTTTTCTCCCTGTTCACTTTTAAGGAAAGTTTGTTCTCAATAAAATTCACGGTACTCGTCAGCGTTCTTGACATCAATTCTATCAGTTTGTTCTGGTTTACTGTATCAAAGAACTTTTCCAAGTCCATATCCACGGCATATTTATATCCTTCTGTAATATAGTCCTTGTATTTGTTCAATGCTTGGTGTGCGTTCCGCTTTGGCATGAAACCGTAGCTGTGCGTTGAAAACTGCTTCTCGTAAATAGGGGAAAGCATGTTTGGTTTTATAGAGTTTCCAGCACTACGAAAGGTCAAGAAAAACGAAGATAGTTTTATATACAAAGAAAAGTGGAAAATCGAATACTTTAAGAATTTGTTAACTAAAGCCCACCAATTGAACTAACAGACTATCGTTAAGGGGTGTAACTATACAACAAAACAAAATTATACCCATACAACACCACAACATCCAGTTGTTTTTTCACCTCCAAACAATTTTTTATTCAATATGAATTTCTCTAAAACAGCTATAAATTATTAGCATTTAGGCAATAAAGAAGCTATTTTTTTACCATGTATGTTTTTTGTTGGGGCGTAAGATGAAGAATCGGCAATAGTTATATTTAATTTTACACACAACCGAGATCTCTGTCTTAAATAACCAACGACTAGATAATAATGACCAGTTAAACTAATAAACATGAAAAAAAACTTTCTAAAATTAACCTTCTTTTTATTTACAACGATTGTATGTGCTCAGGCAGATAAAGTAACTGTTATAAATGATGATAGAGGAATGACATTGACCGTCAACGGAAAAAGCATGATGATCAATGGCATGAACTGGGATTACTTCCCCATAGGCACAAACTTTACTTACAGCTTATGGAAACAATCGGATGATGTTATTAAATCAGCTTTGGATACTGAAATGGGCTTGTTAAAGAACATGGGGGTAAATACCATTCGGCTTTATACGGGCATCCAACCCAAGTGGGTTAAGTACATTTATGAGAATTACGGTATTTACACCATGCTTAACCATTCCTTTGGGCGTTATGGCTTAACCATTAATGGTGCTTGGGTACCGGTTACCGATTATAGGGATCCAGCAACACAAAAGCTGCTCATGGCCGAAGTAACTAAAATGGCTGAGGAGTATAAAAACACCCCCGGAGTATTATTGTTCTTGTTGGGAAATGAAAACAATTATGGTCTTTTTTGGGCAGGAGCCGAAACAGAAGATTTTCCTGATGATGAAGAAGAAAAAAAGTTTATAGGTGAAAAACGCGGAAGGCCCATGTATAAACTTATGAACGATGCCGCAGTTAAAATGAAGGCCATTGATTCGGCACGTCCGGTCGCCATAAATAATGGTGATATGCTATTTATTGATATTATAGCTGAAGAATGCAAAGACGTTGACATCTACGGGGTTAACATGTACCGAGGAAAATCATTTGGTGATGCTTTTAAGGTAGCCAAAGAAAAACTGAACAAACCCATTTTATTTGCCGAGTTTGGAGCCGATGCGTTCAATGCCATTGAAAACCAAGAAGACCAAAAATCCCAGGCTTACTACTTGGTAGAAAACTGGAAGGAGATTTATCAAAATGCTGCAGGCCTAGGTAAAGCAGGAAACTCTATTGGAGGTTTTACATTTCAGTTTAGTGATGGCTGGTGGAAATTCGGTCAAACTAAAAACCTAGAGGTGCACGATAACAATGCGTCTTGGTCTAACGGGGGTTATGAAAGCGACTATAAAGTAGGCGAAAACAACATGAACGAAGAGTGGTTTGGTATCTGTGCCAAAGGCCCAACAAACCAAAGAGGCACTTATGATCTGTACCCTCGGGCAGCTTATTACGCTTTAAAGGAAGCACATCAACTAAACCCTTATGAAAAAGGCGTGGATGCCGATTTTGTTAAAAACCATTTTGACAACATCCAATTAATGGACGCTGTTTTAAGGGCAAGAGGCGATAAAGCGGCTTTATCCGGTGGAAGCTCAGAAAAAATAAGATTAAGCAATCTAAGAGTAGAATTTACCACATTTAATACAGGCGGTAGTTTATTAACAACACCAAAAACGCCAGACCCTGACAATCAAACGTATCCAAATCAAGTAGGGTTTGATTACATGCAGTCTTATTTTGTAGGTGTAGAAGGGAATCCTACTGCAAACATGCGTGCCGAGGTAAACTTCAACATAGTGGGCAATGTAGCCCTAAACCCTATAGATGAAATTTTTTATGAAAACAGGGCGAGACCATATACGGTAAATACAGACAATGGAAATGTAGATGTAACAGACCCAAACAGAGTGCAAGTTTACAATGCCTCTTATGAATGGAATGCCAAAGAGTTCGATTTAAGAGGGTTTTATAGAACGGGCCATTACCATTGGGGTTATGAAGGCGATTTTTTTGGTTTATATCCAGAAGCTAATTACGGTCCCAATTTAGATATTTATAATGGCGAAATATTGGGTGTTGAGGTCGATGGAAAGGGTGCTTTAAATGGCTTTAAAGCCGCTTTCGGACCCCAATTGTGGTGGGGCGCAAACCCTGCCGTATTATTAAAATACGGCCGTAAATTTGGAAAATATAATATCACAGGTATTTATCATGAAGATATTGATGATAGAAATGACGCTGTTACATCTATTGCAATACCATTGCCAAAAACACGTAGAGCCACGCTTCATATAGAAAGAGAATTTGGACCTCTTGGTATTCAAGTTGGAGGTATTTGGGGAGGCCAACCGTTAAACGGTAGGGAATTTCAATTTACCGAAGGCGAACCTGGAAACTATATCGTTTACACCGATAAAATTAACGAAAATGATAATTGGGGCGCTAAAGCTAAAATTACCTATGTTAAAGGTAAATTTAATTGGTACGCACAAGGTGCTGCTATGGGATTGGTTGCCAATGGTGGTGGCGATTATACGCAAACATTTACTGGCTGGCGATTAAAAGATAGTGGAAGCGGAAACCAAACCAATTTCTTATCTGGATTCTCATACTCTGTAGGTAATTTTCAAATTGCACCAAACTTCTTATGGCAAAAACCAATTGTTGGTCCTATGCCAAATGATGTAGCGGCACCAGGAAGACTAAGAAATGTTTTTGATGACCCTTTTGCTGTTAGAGCAAATAGAGAAACAACAGCAGGAGAACTTTTATTAACCTACGATCCAACACCAGGTACTTGGATGTATGAGTGGGATAATGATAGAGCTGAAGATGCAAAATTAGCATTTAATTTAGGTTTTGTTTTTCGCCACCTTCCAACAGCACAAGATGCTGCCATTGGTTTTTTAGCGAATAGAACATTATTTGCTTTTCCAAACTCTGCACCTGCACA
Organism: Mariniflexile sp.; assembly: GCF_052728615.1. Classification (NCBI taxonomy): domain Bacteria; kingdom Pseudomonadati; phylum Bacteroidota; class Flavobacteriia; order Flavobacteriales; family Flavobacteriaceae; genus Mariniflexile; species Mariniflexile sp. The sequence goes on from NZ_JBFVFE010000014.1 coordinate 66,064, forward strand.
AGATTTATGGGAGGCGCATACACGAATTGTTTCAAAAGTAAATCCAGATTTAGGACTTATTGCGAACTTTTATGCAGGTAACGCACAAGCAAACGGTAGTGATGACAGACTAATTACCCGCATAGGAGGCGATATTAGAATCCTTTATAATAAAATTAAAGTAGTACATTCTTTTAAAATAGACGATTGGGGCCCTTTTGATTATAATCGCGATTTCAACCTTACCTACCCTGTTCAGTTGATGTTGGATGTATCAACATCCATTGGAAAACCCGATTGGTTTATTTTACCAAGCACAAAAATTGGGATTCGGGGCACCTGGCGTTCTTTGAATGAAAATTCACCTAGATACAGTCCTAACACAGCCCTTCCGTTTGCCCCGGGGCCTATTATAAGCCCTGTTGGCTTTGGTAATGGAAACGAGTGGGAAATTAGAACTTATGTACATATCAACATTGGAAAATAAAAAATATAGAAAATGAAACATTCATAATTAAAATTTCAATACGCAAAGAAATCATTAAATGAATGTTACATCTGACAAATAAAAAACAATAAAAATATACAGATGAAAAATATAAAATTTATGTATTCAAAAATAGTACTTCTTTCAGGATTGCTTTTTATGATAACCACTGGCTGTGAAAGAGAAGCTTCAGATGATGCAGCCTTTGCTACACTTCCAAATACACCAGCCATTTTTATTGACGGATTTAGTGGAGGCTTGGAATATTTCCCATTTGCTGGTTCAAGGCTAAATGCTTTTACCGTTGACACCGAAACAAAATATAAAGGAAGTGCTTCCATGCGATTGGACGTTCCAAATGTTGGAGATCCGGAAGGTGCCTATGCAGGTGCTATTTTTCCAGACAATAGTGGTCGCGATTTATCGGGCTATGATGCGCTAACATTTTGGGCAAAGGGTACACAATCCGGTACTATAAACGAAATTGGTTTTGGAAATGATTTTGGCGCCAATAAGTTTATGGTTACTAAGAAAAATTTGCGCATATCTACCAACTGGAGAAAATATAGTATTCCAATTCCTGACGCATCAAAACTTACGCAAGAAAAAGGGCTGTTTTGGTATTCAGAAGGTCCAGAAAATGGAGCCGGTTACACCTTTTGGATTGATGAGTTAAAGTATGAAAAATTAGGGACCATCGCACAACCAAGACCAGACATATTTAATGGGGAAGATCTGAATTTAGACACTTTTATTGGTGTTACATTACCAATAACAGGTTTACAACAAACCTTTAACTTAGGTACAGGCATCAATGAAACAGTGAGCCCTGCACCAAGTTATTTTGATTTTAAATCATCCGATCCAACGGTAGCAAGCGTTAATGAATTAGGGATTATTACCATTATCAGTGAAGGTAAGGCAGTTATAACGGCCACTTTAGCAAACGTTAAAGCTAAAGGATCGGCAACAGTAAATGTATTGGGCAATTTTACTTTTGCCCCCATACCAACAAGAAACCCCAGTGATGTTATTTCTATTTTTAGTGACACCTACACAAATGTGCCAGTCGACTTTTTTAATGGGTTTTGGGAACCTTTTCAAACCACACAATCTACCGAACTTGTTATTGACGGCAACAAAATGTTGAGCTATACGAATTTTAATTTTGTTGGTAATCAATTTGCTAACCCAACAGTAGATGCCACCGAAAGATCCAATTTACATGTTAACATGTACATTCCTGGTGATATACCTTCAAACCTAGACTTTTTAATTACGGTACGAGATTTTGGTGCCGATAAAGCCGATGGCGGTGGAGATGACACATTTCAGCAAATATTTTTTAAGGCATCTGATTTTGCCCCAAACACCTGGAGCACTTTAGAGGCGCCTTTAACCTTGACAAACAAGAACAATATTGGGCTTATTATTTATGAAAATATTAATGGCTCCCCATTGAAGAGTTTTTATTTAGATAATATCTATTTCTATAAATAAAATAGCGTTTTAAAAATTTAAAAATAACGAATATGATAAATCAATTTAAAATAAATTTAAAAGGCATATTAAAGAAGGGGCTTTTTTTAACGGCACTGTCTTTCGTGGCTTTAAGTTGCTCAACCGACGGCACCCAAACAGTTGCTAGGTTTTCCGTGCTAGTTATGGCAGATGAGTTTAATACCGATGGAGCTCCTAATCCTGCCATTTGGGGTTATGACATAGGTACAGGCAATAACGGTTGGGGCAATAACGAATTGCAATACTACACGAACCGAACTGAAAATGTTAAAGTAGAAAACGGCGTGTTGATTATTTCTGCTAGAAAAGAATCGTTTAACGGATCTTCCTATACTTCTGCAAGACTTTTAACCAAAGGAAAACTGGAACAGACTTACGGCCGTTTTGAGGCGCGTATGAGATTGCCTTATGGGCAAGGCATTTGGCCTGCGTTTTGGCTGTTGGGAGACGATTTGAACGGGACAGAGGTTTGGCCCCAAATTGGCGAAATTGATATTATGGAATATGTTGGAAACAAACCTACAAGCGTATTTGGTACGGTTCATGGCCCAGGCTATTCAGGAGGCGAATCGATAAGTAAATCTTATGAACTAATGAATGATAGGTTTGATACGGGCTTCCATGTTTTTGGAATAGAATGGGGTCCTGATTATATTAATTACTACGTTGATAATGTATTGTATAATCAAGTTACACCCAAAGACGTACCAGGGGAATGGGTGTTTAATCGTGGCCCATTTTATATCATTTTAAATTTAGCCGTTGGTGGGTCGTTACCAGGTTCTCCAAATGAAGAAACCGTATTTCCTCAAAACTTGCTTATAGATTACGTAAGAGTATATAAAAGTAGTAACAACTAATAAAAAGGACAATGAAAAAATCAATCAAAACATTTAAACAGATTTCAATTTTAATCTTGGCTATAACCTTGTTGGGTTGCGAAGATGACGCGGTTTTACCAAAAGTTGTTGCTGGCTTTACGCATACCATCGATGCTCAAACAGGAACGGTTACTTTTATAAATATTTCAACAAAAGCAACCAATTATAGCTGGGATTTTGGAGACGGAACCAGTTCTACACTTATTGATCCAGTAAAAACATATCCAAGCGGTACGTACACCATAGTTTTAAAAGCTTCAAATGTTGCAGGGGCGTCCAGTTCTTATGAGGATACCATTACCATAAACATCCCATTAGGAATTACATTGCCTGTTACTTTTGATACTGCCAATGTGGCTTATAAGGTTGCCACTTTTAATGGCGCCTCTTTCGCAATTGTCGATAATCCGGCAGTTTCAGGAACTAATAATAAAGCATCTAAAGTTGGGGCGATAACAAACAGCGGAAAAGCATTTGAAGGTATTAATTTCGATTTAAGCGCCCAAGTTGATTTAACGGCCAATAAAACAATTAAAATGAATGTTTGGGCAAATGCGCCAGTAAGTGTTTTATTGAAACTTGAAAAAGGCACAGGTGCTGATGTTGAAGCAACCACAAATCATGGTGGTACGGGATGGGAAAGTATGTCGTTCAATTTTACGTCTTCAAGTAAATATACAAGACTCACATTGTTTGTTGATGGTCCTGGAACCAAAACAGGCACCTTCTATTTTGACGATATCGAACAAATAGAAACACCGCTGCCTCCATGTACACCAGAAACAGCGCAATCGCTTCTTGCACCAGACTTTAATTTAACCTTCCAAACAGATCCATCGGCTAGTATTGTAAAAGATGGTGGCGATTTTGAGTGGGTAACAAACCCAGATATTTCTAGTGCTTTAAATACGTCGTGTAAAGTGGGTAAGATTGTTAGAAGTGCCAGCCTTCAATATGCGAATACTCAAATCAATGTTGCCTCTGCATTTGATTTTACCACCAAGTCAGGATTTAAAATGAAAGTTTGGTCTCCTGCCATAGGAACGAAGGTTACCGTAAAACTTGAAGGAGGCGTTGTTACAGAAGTATTAAAAACAACGACGAAAGCGAATGAATGGGAAGAATTAACCTTCGATTTTGCCGGTAGTGCAACCGGTAATAATAAGATAGTGTTATTCTTTAATATAGATTCATTCACCACTGGGACGTTTTATATTGACGACTTCAAGCTTTATGGTACCGGTTCAGGTGGCGGCGGCACATGTACAGCAGATGCTGCGGAATCATTAAATGCAGCAGACTTTAATTTAACCTTTAACACAAACAATGTGGCTGTTATTCAAGACGGTGCAACATATTCTCGAATCGCAAACCCAAAAACAGATGCTGTGAATGGGTCGTGCTTTGTGGGCAGTGCAATAAACACCAACACAAACCCTTGGGATAATGTTCAAATCAACCTAGCTTCAAAATTAGACTTTAATGCCAACGCAGGCTTCAAAATGAAAGTGTACTCCCTAAAAGCAGGAACAAAAGTAACCATGAAACTTGAAGAAATTGGAGCTGCAGGAAATAACTCTGGTGATGTGGCGGTAACAAGGACTAAAACGGGCGAATGGGAAGAACTAACCTTTCCTTTTCCTGCTACTGCAAGCGGTAAATTTAACAAGATTGTACTGTTCTTTGATTTAGAATCAAAAAATGGTGATACCTATTATTTTGATGACCTTAAACTTTACGCTCGCTCAGGTGGCGGTGGCGGTGGTGGTGGCGGCACTTGTACTGCGCCATCGGGTGACTTTATTGCAGATGGTGGTTTTGAAGCAAATGCGGGATGCTGGCAATTGATAAATAATGGTGGTTTGGTATCAATATCTACAACCATTAATAATGGTGGAAGTAATTCAGGTCAAATAAAAACAGCACCATTAAAAAACCCTGCTTTAAAGCAAGAACGATTTGGTGTTGGTGTCATTCAACCAAATACAAAATATGTAGTTAAGTTCGATATTAAGGCAAATGCCGCTGATATGCCCGCAGACGGTGCCGTTTTTCAAGTGTTTGCATTCTCTGAGCCCGCTGAAGGCTCTATAGATCCTGCCACACAACATATTTTGAATGCGGGCAATGCAAATTTTCCAACAAACTGGGAAACGAGGTCGTACACATTTACCACCGCTAGTAAGGTTGACGGTGGAGTATCCATATTGTTAGAATTGGTTTGCGGTGGAGGCTCATGTAGAGGCACCGTGAATATTGATAACGTATCTCTTAAACTGGCGCCTTAATCGAACGAGCCAAGAGGTATAACATCAGTAATATAATTGAATAATTGTTATAAATAGAGTAAAAAAGGCTAGCACAAAGCTATTTGATAGCTAGCTTTTTTTTTAAATAAATAGTGAAAAACCATAAAAAATCAAACGTAGTCAATGAATCATACTATGGATAAAACAGAAGACATGGCTTCAGTAAAGTCAAATAAAGTCGTTGGAGAATTAATTAATATTAACAATGAATCTTATTACAAGATTTCCAATAGCGATGCCATGCGCCCATTTTTTATGAGCATTGTAAGCGATTCCAATCATTGGATGTTTATTTCAAGCAATGGCGGATTAACGGCAGGAAGAAAGAATTCCGAATCGTCCTTATTTCCTTATTATACTGATGATAAAATAGCAGAATCAGCAGATATTACCGGGAGCAAAACCATCTTCCAAATTCATATCAAAGGGAAAACCTATGTGTGGGAACCTTTTTCCATAAGGCAAGCAGGGTTATACCACATTACCAGAAATATATACAAAAACAAGTACGGAAACAAAGTTGTTCTTGAAGAAATCAATACCGATTTAGGGCTTACTTTTAGATACCAATGGAGCTCTAGCAATCAATTTGGGTTTGTAAAAAAATCAACTATCATAAACAACGCTTTTAAAAACATTAACCTTACTCTTTTGGACGGATTACAGAATGTTTTACCTGCTGGAGTAACTTCCGATTTGCAAAACAGCAGAAGTAATTTGGTTGATGCCTATAAAAGAAACGAATTACTGCCCGAAGTAGGGTTGGGCATTTATGCGCTAAGTGCCATTATTGTTGATAAAGCAGAACCAAGTGAAGCGTTAAAAGCCAACATGGTATGGGCTACTGGTATTGAAAACCCAAAGTATTTAGTGTCGTCTTTACAACTTGACGATTTCAGAAAGGGAAACAACATCGAACAAGAAATAGACATTAAAGCCGAAAAAGGCGCGTATTTTATATCTTCAGATTTAGAATTGGAAGCTAATTCAGAAAAAAACTGGCTGTTTGCTGCCAATGTCAATCAATCCATAACAGGCATCAACGCCATTTCCAAAAGCATTAAAAATAACCCCAATATTTCTGAAATTGTTCAAAAGGACATTGATGCGGGCACCAAAAATTTAATTGAATTGACCGCGAGTTCAGATGGGTTGCAATTAACAGCAGATCCTTTAATAAATACCAGACATTTTTCTAACACGCTTTTCAACATCATGCGTGGAGGTGTTTTTGATAATGGCTATCACATTGAAAAAGAGGATTTCGTAAAATTTATTTCAAAAGCAAATAAAGAAGTTTTCAAAAGCGAACAAAATACATTAAACGCATTCCCTGGATTCCTTTCTTTAAATGATTTAAAACGTATCGCTGAAAAGAGTGACAACTATCATTTCAAACGGCTTTGTTTGGAATATTTACCACTAAAATTCAGTAGAAGACATGGCGACCCAAGCAGACCGTGGAACCGTTTTTCCATTAACACCCAAAGCGAAATTGACGGGTCTAAAATTTTGGATTACGAAGGAAACTGGCGCGATATTTTTCAAAACTGGGAAGCTTTGGTGCATTCCTATCCGGAGTTTATAGAAGGCATGATCCATAAGTTTTTAAATGCCACCACATTTGAAGGCTACAACCCATACCGTATTACAAAAGATGGTTTCGATTGGGAAACCATTGAAGAAAACGATCCGTGGTCGTACATTGGTTATTGGGGCGATCATCAAATTATCTATCTTTTAAAATTCTTGGAATTTATTGAAGACCACTACCCTAGCCGACTTGAAAAACTTTTCGGCCAAAACATTTTTGTCTATGCCAATGTGCCTTATAAAATCAAAAGCTACGAGGACACCCTAAAAAACCCGAAAGACACTATTGATTTTGACCATAAATTAGATGCTAAAATCAATGAACAAAAAGCTGTTTTAGGAGCCGATGGCACTTTATTGAATGATAAAAATGGTTCAATCTATAAGGTCAATTTAATTGAAAAATTATTGGCGACCGTATTGGCAAAAGTATCCAACTTTATACCCGAAGGCGGTATTTGGTTAAATACCCAACGCCCCGAATGGAACGACGCCAATAATGCGTTGGTGGGTAACGGTGTATCGATGGTAACGCTCTGTTATTTACGCCGTTTTTTAAACTTCTTTAATGGCATTGTTTCAAATTCTGAAACCGATAAGGTTGAAATTTCAGAAGAATTGAACAGCTTTTTTAATACTGTTGTTAAAACCCTTCAATCCAATAAAACGATGCTCTCTGGAAATGTGTCCAATAAAGACCGGAAAACAGTTTTAGACGGTGTTGGTAAAGCGGGAAGTAATTATAGAGCGACTATTTACAAAAACGGATTTACCAGTCATAAATCGGCGGTAAGTAAATCAGGATTATTACAATTCATCGCCATCACCCAACAGTATTTGGAGCATACCATAAAAGCCAATAAGCGTGCTGATAACATGTATCACGCCTATAATTTGATGACGGTTGAAAACGATAATGAAGTGTCTATTGCGTACTTACCAGAAATGTTGGAAGGACAGGTGGCAGCATTAAGTTCTGGGTATTTATCGCCTTCGGAAGCACTTGATCTACTCAACGGATTAAAAAGCAGTTCACTATTTAGAGAGGACCAGTACAGTTATATTTTATATCCGAATAAAGAATTACCACGCTTTGCCAAAAAGAACAACATTCCTTCTGAAAAAGTGGAGGAATCCAGCTTGTTAAAGCAATTAATAAAAGACGGGAATTTTCAAATTGTTGAAAAGGATGTTTTAGGCAATTATCATTTTAACGGTAATTTAAATAATGCCAACAGCTTGAAGGATGCTTTAGCGAGTTTGCCAAAAGATGCTTATCAAGAATTGGTTGAAAAAGATAAAAAGCTATTGCTTGATATGTTTGAGGCCATTTTTGACCATAAATCATTCACAGGACGATCAGGAACCTTCTTTGGATACGAAGGTTTGGGTTCCATTTATTGGCACATGGTTTCTAAGTTATTATTGGCAGTACAGGAAAACTGTTTGTTGGCCATTAATAACCGTGCAAGTGAAGAAATAATCGGTAAACTATTAGACCATTACTATGAAATAAATGCAGGCATTGGGGTGCATAAATCGCCCGAATTGTACGGGGCATTCCCCACCGATCCATATTCGCATACACCCGCCACAAAAGGTGCACAACAACCGGGAATGACAGGTCAGGTTAAGGAAGATGTGTTGAGCAGGTTCGGGGAATTAGGCGTGTTTGTTAAGGACGGTAAATTAAGTTTCAATCCGCGGTTGCTTCAATTAAGTGAATTTTTAAAAACACCCGAAACTTTTAACTATACAACTGTCAATAAAGAAGAAAAAAATATTCCGTTAGAGACAGGTTCACTTTGTTTTACTTATTGTCAAGTCCCTGTTATTTATAAACTAGCTGGTAAAGAGCGTTTGGAAGTGGTGTTCAATAATGGGAAAAACCAAAATTTTGAAAACTTAACTATAGATGCACCTGTGAGCAAACAAATTTTTGAAAGAACAGGCGATGTTAATCAAATATTGGTTTCGATTAAAAAATAGATTATGATAAAGACCTGTCAGGTTTTTAAAACCTAACAGGTCTAAAACCAACAATTAACACATGAAAACAAAGCTAAAAATACTATGGATACTTTCCGTTTCAATTTTAGTCATGGCATGTGGTAACCAGTCAAAAAAGGAAAAAACATTGATTAAAGAAAAAATGGATACAACAGCTTCTGAAATATTGGTAAATCCAGACTATTTGGCAATCTCTTATGGCGGGTATCGTCAAAAATCAAGAGCTGTCCAACCCACCATTCCCGAATTAAAGGAAGATATGAAAATACTTTCGGCAATGGGCATAAAACTGTTACGCACCTATAATGTGCAATTACTGCAAGCACCTAATTTGTTAAAAGCCATCAGCGAACTTAAAAAAGAAGATGCCAACTTCGAAATGTACGCCATGTTAGGCGCATGGATGGATTGTGAAAACGCATGGACCGATAAAGCCCCCAACCATAACATTGAAAGTGAGCAGAATGCAGAAGAGATTGAACGCGCCGTACAACTAGCAAAAAAATATCCCGATATAGTTAAAATTATAGCGGTTGGCAATGAGGCTATGGTAAAATGGGCAACTAGTTATTTTGTGCAACCACATGTTATTTTAAAGTGGGTGAACCATCTTCAAAATTTAAAGAAATCGGGCGAACTTCCTAAAGATTTATGGATAACAAGTTCTGATGATTTCTCTTCTTGGGGCGGTGGCGACAGCAGTTATCACACCCCAGATTTAGAGAAACTCATCAAGGCGGTCGATTATATTTCCATGCATACTTACCCAATGCATAATACGCATTACAACCCTGCATTTTGGTTGGTTCCTGAGGAAGAAACTGCATTGTCTGATACCAAAAAAATTGAAGGCGCGATGCTTCGTGCAAAGGAATTTGCCGTAAAGCAATATGATTCCGTAACCAACTATATGAAAAGCTTAGGAGTTGACAAGCCCGTGCACATTGGCGAAACAGGTTGGGCAACAATTTCAGACGGGTTTTATGGCAAAGATGGATCGAGAGCGAGTGATGAATACAAATCTGGACGCTATTATCAACTCATGCGCGAATGGACAAACACATCCAACATATCCTGTTTTTATTTTGAAGCCTTTGATGAACAATGGAAAGATGCCGGTAACCCCTTAGGTTCGGAAAACCACTTTGGACTGATAAATTTAAAAGGGCAAGCAAAATATGCGATATGGGATTTGGTTGATAAAGGCATTTTTAAAGGCTTAACCAGAAACGGCAAACCCATAACCAAAACATATAACGGCGATAAAAACGCCTTAATACAAGAAGTTTTGCCACCTCCGTTAGCGGTAGAGTTTGTGGGGCATCAATAAACAAGTAATCCATTCGGGGTAAACGCTTTTAGGTACTTAATAATCTTTGTGAAACTTCGTGCTACTTTGTGTTACAGCTATTACACAAAGAAAACACAGAGCTACACAAAGTAAAAAATTATTAATTAAAAGAGTTTACTAAAAGGCATTTAAGAACATTTTTAAATGCGTTTGCCCTTTAGAAAATTATCAAAACTAATATTTAACCAACCAAAACCTTAATAACGAAAGCGTAAAGGCAAAAATTAGTGCGCAAGCTATTCAAACTATAATAATACTAACTAAAACATTAAAATTATGTCAAACTCTACTACATCTTCTAAAGTCCCATGGGGACAAAAAATAGCCTTCGGGTTAGGAATGTTAGCCAACCAGATGTTTCCTGCTGTTTTGGGGATTTTTATGGTGGTTTTAGTTCAAGATTTAGGTTTTCCGGGGTGGATGTGGGGATTCATATACTTCTTTCCCAGAATATTTGATGCGTTTACAGACCCCATCATGGGCTATATATCCGATAATACAAAATCGAAATGGGGAAGAAGAAGACAATATGTTTTCTTGGGAGCTATTATTATGGGAGTTGCTTTCGTAATTATGTGGCAATTGTACAGAGGCGATGGCGTGAACTATAATTTTACCTATTTCATGCTTTGGTCTTTTGTATTTTATTTAGGATTGACCATTTTCAGCGTGCCTTATGTTGCAATAGGTTATGAGATGAGTGATGATTTCCACGAACGAACCAGTATTATGGCAGTAGCGCAATGGATTGGGCAATGGGCATGGGTAATCGCACCTTGGTTTTGGGTCATCATGTACGATCCAACAATATTTGAGTCTGCCGATGTAGCCACTAGAACATTGGCGGTTTGGGTAGGTGTTGTTTGCATGTTGTTTGCTATGGTTCCTGCCATTTTTATTAAGAGCAAATCTACGCTTCATGAAGATTATGCCCCTTTAAATTTTAAAAGCATAGGCAATAGTCTAAAAGAAATTTTAAAAGGTTTTAAAGAAGCTTTTGCCATAAAGCCCTTTAGGCAATTGTGTATTGCAACGTTTTTTGTCTTCAATGCCTTTAATACGATCGCTGCGTTTACGTTCTTCATCATAGTGTACCATCTTTTTGATGGCAATGCAGGAGCAGCTGGTATGTGGCCTACGCTTTTTGGATCCATAGGCGCATTGGGAACAACCTTTTTAGTGATACCTATTGTAACACAAATGTCTAAAATGTTAGGAAAAAAGAAAGCCTTTATTCTTTCTCAAGGCATATCAATTATAGGATATATCATGTTATGGTTTCTTTTTATCCCAGGTAAGCCCTATATGTTCATATTCGCATTGCCATTCTTTTCATTCGGTATTGGGAGTTTATTCGTATTGATGATGTCCATGACAGCCGATGTGATCGATTTGGATGAATTGAATACCGGTAAACGTAGAGAAGGCATATTTGGCGCTATTTATTGGTGGATGGTAAAATTTGGATTTGCCATTGCAGGAGGTGTCAGTGGATTGATCATGAGCTCGGTAGGTTTTGATTCGGGTGCCGAAACACAACCTGAAGGTGCTATCGTGGGGTTAAGAGCTTTTTTCTCTGGGCTTCCTATTTTAGGCACTTTGATAGCAATGTGGGTTATGAGAAACTATGAGGTTACTGAAGAAAGAGCGCGTGAATTCAGAGCCATATTGGATAAAAGAAAAGAACTGAGGAAAAAAGAATCTTCAGCATATTTATCTGGGAAATTAGTGTCTTTAGTTGGAAAAGGGGCATCGATCAATACCATAACAGGTATTGATTTTAGTACTAAAAATGATGCTGAGATTAAAGACCATTTCTCAAAAATCCTGAATAACGGGCTTCATGGTTTATGTTTTAGTCCCTATGTAGAAGGTCAGGAAGCGGGCGATATTTTATCAGAAAAACAAATCCGAAGAAGACTCGACATCATTGCACCTTATACCCAATGGATTAGAACGTTTTCTTGTACCGAAGGGAATGAACTGATACCACAAATAGCGCACCAAAAAGGATTGAAAACCTTGGTTGGGGCATGGATAAGTAATGACAAAGCAAGAAATGAAATAGAAATCCAATCGCTTATCACCTTGGCTAAATCAGGTAAGGTTGATATAGCTACCATAGGAAACGAGGTGTTGCACCGCGGTGAAATTTCTGAGCAGGAGTTGTTGCACTATATCAACAGGGTTAGAGAGGCACTGCCCAATTCCATCCCTGTGGCGTATGTTGATGCCTATTATCAGTTTCTTGATAAACCGGCATTGGTTGGTGCGTGCGATGTTGTTTTGGTAAACTTCTATCCATTCTGGGAAGGGGCAGACATTAAATATGCACTTTCTTATTTTAATGGAATGATGGAATTGACGCAACAGGTAGCAAATGGCAAAAAAATAATCATCGCCGAAACCGGTTGGCCTTCAAAGGGAGAACACGTGGAAGCAGCAGAACCTTCCAATTTGAATACCATGAAATATTTTATCAATGTCCAAGAATGGGCAAAGGATAAAAACATCGATATGTTTTATTTTTCTTCGTTCGACGAATCTTGGAAAGTGAAACAAGAAGGTGAAGTTGGTACTGGATGGGGTATTTGGGATAAGAATGAAAAGTTAAAATTCACTAAAAAATAGAAATCATGTCAGGAAGAGCAGGAAAACTTATGGCGTTATCGGGTGTAAACCTTGATAATAAAACCAATAAAGGATTACACAATTTATTCAAGCGCATATTAAATGGCGGCATGCACGGGCTAGGGTTTTGCCCTTATGAGGAAGGTCAAGAGCCAGGAGAACTTATTACCGAAGCGCAGATTAGAAGGCGCATGAAAATTATAAAACCATACACCCAATGGATTCGCTCCTTTTCATGTACCGATGGTAACGAAGCCATCCCGCGAATTGCCAAAGAGTTTGGCATTAAAACCTTGGTTGGTGCGTGGTTAGGTGACGATCCTGAAATCAATAAAAGGGAAATAGAAGGGCTTATAAAATTGGCAAAAGAAGGTTATGTAGATATTGCTGCCGTTGGCAATGAAGTGATGTATAGAAAAGATTTGACTGAAGAAGAACTTTTAGCCTTTATGTATCAAGTAAAAGAGGCTGTTCCCCATATTCCTATGGGCTATGTTGATGCCTATTATGAATTTGCGCACCGACCAAAAATAACGGAAGCTTGCGATATTGTTTTGGCCAATTGTTACCCGTATTGGGAAGGGTGCAGCATTGATTATTCACTAGTGTATATGAAAGATATGTACCATCAAGCTGTTAAAGCTGCCCATGGAAAAAAAGTAATAATTACCGAAACGGGTTGGCCCAGTGAAGGCAAAGGGTTGCAAGGCGCTATACCATCTTATGAGAATGCCATAAAGTACTTTGTAAACACACAACAATGGTCCAAAGAAGATGCTATAGAAATCTTTTACTTTTCATCTTTCGATGAGTCATGGAAGGTTGGTTCTGAGGGTGATGTTGGAGCTTTTTGGGGGCTATGGGACAAAGATGAAAACTTGAAATTTGCAGATAAACCTTTAGTAAAAAAAATAAAACAAACGCTATTTAAATAACATATAATCAAATACTTATATTTAGTGAACCTCCTGTTTTGCAAATTCAAAACGGGAGGTTTTTTTATGCTAAACCAAGATTTTATCTGCTTTTTAAGCAATTATTCAAGCCGCTAAAAAAAGGGATGCTATACAAAGTTTAAAAGCACCACAACATTACCACAACATCATGATTTTGACATGATGCTTTTCAGTGCAGTATTAATTTTAACATGCTGTGGAAACCCCTTTAAACAGACTTGTTTCAATGCTAATGCCATAAAAAAACACTGCTTTTTTTGTTATGTATATGTTTTGTATTGGGCGTTTTTAGGGAGTTTACAATTATTTAGGGTTAAATTTACGAATACAATAATTTATAAATATTAACTAAAATTAATTTATTATGAAAAAAATTACTTTATTATTATTAACAATGTTAACCATGACCTTGGGATATTCTCAAGCATGTACAGAAACAAACCTTACCGCTTCAGTTCAAGGAACATTCACTTATGGCTATAGTTTTTCAACTAGTGGTACAGATGTTATAATCACATTTGATATTGTGGAATCTTTCACAGGATTGGTTGGTCAATTAAGGCAGGGTAATAATTTTTCCAATATGAGTAGCTCTGATGGAAAATCTTTTTCAACAACTCTTTCTGGTCAAGTCAATGGGACAACTCTTAGTTTGGCATTTTTTGGACCTTATGCTGGAGGAGGAGTTATAGAATCAGTAGCATACAGTTATACAGTTGGAGATACTTGTGTGCCAATACCACCTGGAGAAGACATTTCCTTAAGCGATTTACAATTAGACGGGGCATCTATTTCAGGATTTGGTTCAACAAAAAAAACCTATAATATTGAACTTGCAAGTGCTACTCCAATACCTCAAGTTACATCTGCAACTGCAACCAATGCGGGCGCAACAGTTGGGGCTATAACACAGGCATCAGCAGTTCCAGGAAGTGCCACGTTTACTGTTACTTCTCAAGATGGGACTGTTAGTCAGTTATACACTATTAACTTTATAATATCATCACCACAAACAGCTGCACCGACGCCTCCAGCTCGCGCTGCTGCTGATGTGGTATCTATTTATAGTGATGCTTATGCCGTTATACCAGCAATTAATCTTGATCAGGGATGGTGTGATCCTAATGCTGTTGAAGCAACTACTGCCGGTGGAAATGCCGTTTTAGCTTATAAAAATCGAGCTTGCCAAGGAATAGATTTTGATGCTAATAGACAAGATTTAACGGGTTTCACACACCTTCATGTTGATTTATTTGTCAAGGCTGGTACTGATTTGGTAGGAAAGGTCTTTAACATAAAAACAGTGCCTGGTGCTGGTGATGAATCAATATTACCAATAGATCTTAATGCGCTTAGTCCACAACCTGTTCCAGGCACATGGTATTCTTATGATATGCCTATTACTTTTTCGGGCCCGACTACAGCTACTAGACAAGTTGGGGTTACTAGTAACTTACAAAATGCTGTATGGTATGATAACTTATATTTCCATAAAAACACAACTTTAAGTACAAATAATTTTGAAATTGCTGGTTTAAGCGTTTACCCTAATCCATCTCAAAACAGCTGGACGGTAAAAACACAAAACATTAAAATGGAAACTATTAGTGTATTTGATGTGTTAGGTAAAAATGTATTATCATTAACACCAAATGCTACTGAAACATCAATAAATGGTTCTAGTTTAAAATCAGGATTGTATTTTGCTCAAATTAAAACAGCAAATGGTGTAAGTAGCATTAAACTTGTTAAGAAATAAAATCAAATATTTTTAACACAAATTAATACAAATTAAAATATTTTAAAAAGCCTTATCGCCATTTGATAAGGCTTTTTTTGTTTTATTTGAATTTTAAAAATTTTGATCATTTCATGCTGAATATCAATTTAAACAACTCAATGATGATACTTTTGGCGAGAAAGCATACACCCGATTGCATCCCTTCTATATGTTATTAATGCGAATCAGGGGTTAAAATATTGTAACTATTCAGCCGAGTGAAAATTGGAGTGCGCGCTTGGCTTAGGGGCGTTAGCCCTGTAGTC